>NZ_ANNO01000294.1:0-4330 GCF_000409565.1 Pseudochrobactrum sp. AO18b | reverse complement strand
AGAGGTGTCGGATAGCCTGAATTATCCTGAACCGGTGGCGCTGTATTTCCAACCGGTGCAGGGTTTTCCTGCACGGAGATCGGCGGTTGCGCAGGCTGGTTTTGCTGAGACGGCAATTGTGCACCGTCAGGCTGGCGCGGTGCGCCGGGGGCTGGTGGCCAGTAAGTCTCATCATTTTCCGGCAAGGCAGGATAGCCGCTATTGCCTGATGCAGGCGGCTGCTGGCCTATACTGGCCGTTGCATCCGGCAGCTCGTCGCTACCACCCGGCAGCACATTCTGAATTTCATAAGTGCTCGGCAAATCAGCAACCGGCACACCTTTATGGGCGGCAGTCATGAAGGTTTTCCATGCCATTGCAGGCAGGCCGCCACCGGTGACTTTCTTGGTCGGTTTGCCGTCATCATTACCGAACCACACGCCGGTGGTCAGATTGGCCGTATAGCCGATGAACCACGCATCACGCGAGCTTTGGCTGGTGCCGGTTTTGCCCGCTGCAGGCCAGTTGCCGAATTTGGCGCGTTTTGCCGTGCCGTCTTCAACTGTGCGGCGCAGCATGGCATTCATCATACCCAGCACCTGCTCGGTAATAATCCGTTGCTGTTGTTCCGCCGGATATTCATAGAGCACATTGTCGTCATTACCGGTGATTTTGGTAATCATATGCACCGGTGCGCGATAACCACCATTGGCAAAAGGCACAAAAGCATCCGTCAGCTCCATCAGCGTGACTTCCGATGTGCCGAGTGCCAGTGAGGCATTGGTGGTGAGGGCGGACTGAATACCGAAACGATGGGCAGTATCGACCACGGCTTGCGGACCGACTTCCATTACCAGCTGCGCAGCAACCGAATTGAGCGAGTGAGACAGAGCTGTTGCCAGCGTTACTTCGCCGAAATATTTGCCGTTATAATTGCTTGGTGTCCATTTGCCGATGCGCACCGGCGCGTCATTGCGGATGGAGTCCGGTGTGCGTCCCTGCTCCAGTGCTGTCAGATAGACGAATGGTTTGAAAGTGGAGCCGGGCTGGCGGCGGGCTTCCGACGCGCGGTCAAACTGGCTGTTGGCATAGTCATAGCCGCCGATCATCGCGCGCACGGCACCGGTGCCGTCAATGGAGACGAGGGCGCCCTGACTGACATCCATTTTCTTGCCGTTCTGCGAAATCAGATCACGAATGGCCTCTTCACCAACCTTCTGCAAGTCCAGATCAACAGTGGTATGAATGGTTACGTCGCTTTTGGTTTCACCGATCAGCTTCGGCAGTTCAGACAATACGGCATCTGCAACATAATTTTCAGACCCTGACCAATAGGCAGCTGCACGTGTGGGCGGTTCGCTTTCGGCAATGGCTTGTTCTTTCAGACCGATCATCCCCTGATCGCGCATCGCTGCCAGCACCAGCTTGGCGCGGTCATTGGCAGCTTTCGGGTCGCGGGCAGGCGAGAGGCGTGACGGTGCTTTCAGCAGACCTGCCAGTGTGGCGGCTTCGGTGAGGTTCACATCCTTGGCAGATTTATCAAAATAGCGCCGTGAGGCGGCATCCACGCCATAGGCACCGGAGCCGAGATAAACACGGTTGAGATACATCTCCAGAATCTGGTCTTTGGTGTAAGTATGCTCCAACCACAAAGCGAGCATCACTTCCTGCACCTTACGTTCCAGTGTTCTGTCCGGTGAAAGAAACAGATTCTTAGCCAGCTGCTGGGTGATTGTAGAGCCACCCTGTACTGCACGGCCTTTGGTAATATTGGTAAAGACGGCGCGACCGAGACCAATCGGATCAACACCATAATGGGAATAGAAACGCCGGTCTTCGATGGCGATGACTGCTTGCGGAATGAAAGGCGACATTTCCCGCAAGCCGATAGCCTCGCCACCGGTCGTGCCGCGATTGGCAATCAGCTTGCCGTTTACATCAAGAATTTTGACATTCGGCGGACGGTCAGGAATAGCCCAGTCGCTGGTCGGCGGCATTTTGGCAGCGATATAAATCACCACACCGGCAAGGGCGATACCGCCCCACAGCATCAGGACAAATGACCAGTAGAACAGACGGCGCAGCCAGCGGAAAGAACCGGAAGCTTGCTCTTGCTTTTTTGATTTTCGGGAAGTGCGTTCAGGACGCGGTGCACGTTTTTTGGATGCGCTGCCATTCACGCGGTCACTCTCATCAATGCGCATTTCATCTTTATTGGCAGGCGTCTCTGGCTTTCCGAAGGACGGTTCTATGCGTCGGTCTTTTGAATCTCTGGAAGCCATATGCGTTGGTAAACCTGCTTAAAAAATTGAATAGCTGTGCTTTGCACCGTAATTGAGGCAGTTTAAAGAGCAGTAAAGTTTTGCTAACAGTATAATGCTGTCATCAGGGTTTTGAAATTATGCTTTGTATTCAAGAATGTACTTAAGAGCGCATACCGAAAAACGTGCAGCGGTTTTCGGTGAAAGATGCGCGTAATAGCAAATGGACAAAGCATTCTGATATTCTAACTAAAGCTGGAAATGCCCCAGTTCATCTAATGCAGGCCGCACACGAAAATACTATTCAGCTTTTGTGATATTTCATTATAGAAAACAGGTTAAACTGGTTCAGATAGGTATAGCGTGACACAACGAATTGACTGGGTCGATATCGCCAAAGGGATATGCATCATTTTTGTTGTGATGATGCATTCAACGCTGGGTGTGGAAGAGGCCGCCGGTCAGACCGGCTGGATGCATTATTTTGTCGCCTTTGCCAAACCGTTCCGTATGCCGGATTTCTTTCTGATCTCAGGCCTGTTTCTGAGTGCGGTGATCGACCGGCCGTGGCTACGCTATCTCGACCGTAAAGTCGTGCATTTCCTGTATTTCTACGTGCTGTGGCTGACCATTCAGTTTGTTTTTAAAGCACCGGGCATCATGGCCGAGGGCGGTGTTTCCGGTGTCGTCGGTGCTTATTTGATGGCCTTTATCGAGCCTTTTGGCACGTTGTGGTTTATTTATATTCTGCCGTTTTTCTTTCTGGCGACACGTTTCATGCGTGACGTGCCGCATTGGCTGGTATTGACTATGCTGGCCATTCTGGAAATCCTGCCGATCCATACCGGCTGGATCATGATTGACGAATTCTGCTCACGCTTTGTCTATTTCTATGCCGGTTATGCACTGGCACCGCAGATTTTCCGTATGGCTGAATGGGTAGCGCGCAACAAAATGATTGCCGTAACCGGCCTGCTGCTCTGGGCTTTTGTCGAATATCAGATGGTGTTCACACCTGTACCGGAATTCGGCCAGTCGCTGCTGAGCGGACAGGCATGGCAGGCGGGCGGTCTGGGCGGCTATAGCGAATTGCCGCTGGTCTCGCTGTTCCTCGGCTTCCTTGGTGCGCTGGCGATTATCAGCGTATCATCGCTGCTCGCCTGTTTAAGCTCCGCGAATATTGTGCATCGGGTGCTGAGTTATCTCGGCGCACATTCCATTGTTGTGTATCTGGCATTCTTCCTGCCAATGGCGGTTACCCGCACAGTGCTGCTTAAAACAGGTATCATTACCGATGTCGGCACGATTTCGCTGCTGACTGTGGCGATGGGCGTGATCCTGCCGGTTATTCTCTATGTGCTGATTGAGAAAACCGGCTACGGCCGCTTCCTGTTCGCACGGCCGCAATGGGCGATTATAGACCGCAGCGGGACTGTTCCGGTACGAGCGTAAGGCATATAATAAAAAAGCCCGCGAATATCGCGGGCTTTAATTCTTTAAGCGTGGGCGAAAATGTCCTGCTCGTCCCAGCCCATCAGATCAAGTTCTGCACGGGTTGGCAGGAATTTAAAGCAGGCTTCAGCCTGTTTCTCACGACCATCGCGTTGCAGACGATATTCCAGAACTTTTTTCAGACGATGCAGATAGAGAACATCGGACGCTGCATATTCAAGCTGCGCCTGAGACAGGGTTTCCGCTGCCCAGTCGGATGACTGCTGTTGCTTGGAAATGGATACTTCCAGAAGCTCCGAGCAGATTTCTTTCAGACCGTGGCGATCCGTATAGGTGCGGGTCAGTTTAGAGGCGATCTTGGTGCAGAAAACCGGCTGCGGCATCACGCCGAATGTATGTGCCAGCACTGCCAGATCAAAACGGCCGAAATGGAAGATTTTAGTGATCGAACGGTCTTTGAGCAGCTTGACCAGATTAGGGGCTTTTTTCAGCCCCTTTTCGATCTGGATAATATCCGCGGTGCCGTCACCCGGTGAAATCTGTACGACACACAGACGGTCACGCAGAGGATTGAGCCCCAGCGTTTCCGTATCAATAGCGACGGAATCCACCTGATAATTATCAAGATCAGGCAGATC
>NZ_ANNO01000293.1:0-1494 GCF_000409565.1 Pseudochrobactrum sp. AO18b | reverse complement strand
CCCGCCCAAAATTCTAGCCCATGAGCGCTGACCTTTATGGAAGGAGGACAGCTCGTATTTTTCATTCGGAGAATGGATGCGGTCATCCTCAAGGCCGAAGCCGACCAGCAGGGAGTCCATGCCGAGGAATTTGTCGAAGTCACCGACAATCGGAATAGAACCGCCCATGGCAATCAGAACCGCAGGGTTCGGCCATTCATCAGACAAAGCCTGCTTAGCCTGTGTGACCAGTGGCGAATCATAGGAAAGCTGGATAGCCGGTGAACCGCCATGCGGATGGAATTCTACGCGGCAATCAGCAGGCAGACGGGCCTCGACAAATTTGCGGAAATTGGCGCGGACTTTATCCGGATCCTGCTTATGTACGAGGCGGAAGGAAACTTTGGCAGATGCTTCTGCGGCGATAACAGTCTTGAAACCTTCACCGGTATAGCCGCCGATCATACCGTTGACTTCGGCAGTCGGGCGCGCCCATGTCTGTTCCAGAACACTGCGACCCTGTTCGCCCGACGGTACGGACAGACCGATAGGACCGAGGAAATTCTCAGGGGTGCGGCCAAGACCTTCCCATGACTTCAAAATCTGGCTTGGGGTTTCTTCCACGCCTTCATAGAAATCCTCCACGGTTACGCGGCCGGTTTCATCATGCAGGTCGGCAAGAATTTTCGACAGCACATGCAGCGGATTGGCAGCCGCGCCACCGAAGAAACCGGAATGCAGGTCGCGGTCAGCGGCTTTAATGGTGATCTGTTCACCAACCAGACCACGCAGGCCAACGCAGATCGCCGGTGTATCACGGTTCCACATCGAGGTGTCGCAAACCAAAGCAACATCGGCTTTGAGTTCTTCTTTGTGGCTGTCGAGGAATGGCTTGAGCGATGGTGAACCGGATTCTTCTTCACCTTCAAACAAGATGGTCACTTTGACCGGCAACTGGCCGTGGACTGCTTTATAAGCGCGGCAGGCTTCGACAAAAGTCATCAGCTGACCTTTGTCATCGGATGTACCGCGACCGGTCAGGATCTTACGGCCGGCTTCAGCTTCTTTAACCGCAGGATCAAACGGGTCATTTTCCCAGAGATTCAGCGGGTCAACCGGCTGCACGTCGTAATGACCGTAGAACAGCACATGCGGGGCATCTGTCGTTGCGCCTTCATGATGGGCAACAACCATCGGGTGACCGGGCGTGTCGCGCACACTTGCATCAAAGCCAATGCTCTTCAGATCTTCTACCAGCCATTCCGCAGCTTTGCGGCAATCGGCTTTGAACGCCGGATCTGTGGAAATGGATTTAATGCGCAGAAGATCAAACAGATGATCGACACTGTTGTCGAGATTCTGATCGAGGTGCTGAAGAACAGGTTCAAGTGCTGACATGTTACCCTCATGAAAAAGCATGTTTCGACTCGCAAAGCATGAATGTGTTTTTAAAGTCCGGACGGTTTTAGCGTAAATGGCCGGAGACTGTACAGGGATGATGTCGGGCATTTGCTG
>NZ_ANNO01000292.1:0-1143 GCF_000409565.1 Pseudochrobactrum sp. AO18b | reverse complement strand
TGGCAGCCAGAGGGGGGGGGAGGCTACCACCCCGGTTTTCCGGCGGGGGACATGCCGAAAAACGGAAACCGACAATGTTGTCGATAGGGCTAATGTGGCCAGAAAAAGTGGCAATACAAGGGCTGAAACGCGGCGTGTCAGTCACAAAAAAGTTATTGCTTATAGGGTGCCGGACAGGGCGGAAGATAAGCGAGGATTATTTCGTAACGAGCGATATGGCGTGATTTCTTTTTTCGCTCTTATGCTTTACATCTTTTACCATGAAAAAAGGTGATCATCTCTTCCTCGTCGACGGCTCCGGCTATATTTTCCGCGCATATCACGCCTTGCCGCCACTCACCCGCAAATCAGACGGTTTGCCGGTTGGTGCGGTGTCCGGTTTCTGCAATATGCTGTGGAAGCTCCTGAAAGATGCGCGCAATACGGATGTCGGCGTGGTGCCGACCCATTTTGCGGTTATCTTCGATTATTCGTCACAGACTTTCCGTAAGGAAATCTATCCGGAATATAAAGCCAACCGTACTGCCCCGCCGGAAGATCTGATCCCGCAATTCGGCCTGATCCGTCAGGCAACGCACGCTTTCAACCTGCCTTGCATCGAAAAGGAAGGCTATGAAGCCGATGATATTATTGCCACCTATGCCCGACTTGCCGAAGAGGCTGGTGCGACAGTCACGATCATCTCATCCGATAAAGACCTGATGCAGCTGGTGACTGAACAAGTCTCGATGTATGACGGCATGAAGGACAAGCAGATTTCAATCCCTGAAGTGATTGAAAAATGGGGTGTGCCGCCGGAGAAAATGATCGACCTGCAATCACTGACCGGTGATTCAACAGATAATGTGCCGGGCATTCCGGGCATCGGGCCTAAAACTGCCGCGCAATTGCTGGAAGAATTTGGTGATCTGGATACGCTGCTTGCCCGCGCTTCCGAGATTAAACAGAATAAACGCCGCGAGAATATTATCGCTTTTGCGGATCAGACCCGTATTTCGCGTCAGTTGGTGACATTGAAGAATGATGTGCCGCTGGAGATTGATCTCGATGGTCTGATGCTTGAACCTCAGGACGGGCCGAAGCTGATCGGCTTCCTGAAGGCGATGGAACTGACCACGCTGACCCGCCGTGGGGGGGGGGGCG
>NZ_ANNO01000291.1:0-1211 GCF_000409565.1 Pseudochrobactrum sp. AO18b | reverse complement strand
GCTGAAGAACTGGCCGAACCATCCGAGAGCGACGACGAGGAAAGTCAACAGGAAGAACAGGCTGATCCGGAAGAATCGCAGGAAGGTGCATCAGAAGAAGATGCAGAAAACCAGTCCGGCGACGGCGACAGTTCTGAAGACACCAATGAAGACCGTGAACGCGGTGATCTGGAAGCTGAAGATGCCGCCTATGAAGATGCTGATGACGGTGAAGAGGAAGATGCGGAAACACCGGGCGAAGCGCGCCGGTCTAACCAGCCGTTTTCCGATTTCGACAAGCATCATGACTATAAAGTTTTCACCCGTGAATTTGACGAGATCGTAGAAGCAACCGATCTCTGCGATGATGCGGAACTGGATCGTCTGCGTGGTTTTCTCGACAAGCAGCTTGCGAATTTGCAAGGCGTTGTCGGACGTCTCGCCAACCGTCTGCAGCGCCGTCTGATGGCGCAGCAAAACCGTTCATGGCTGTTTGATCTGGAAGAAGGTCATCTCGACAGCGCCAAACTGGTGCGTGTGGTGATTGACCCGACCCAGCCGCTGTCTTTCAAAACCGAACGCGATACCAATTTCCGCGATACGGTTGTGAGCCTGATTATCGACAATTCCGGCTCGATGCGCGGACGCCCGATTACTGTGGCTGCCACCTGCGCCGATATTCTGGCGCGTACGCTGGAGCGTTGCGGCGTGAAGGTTGAGATTCTCGGCTTTACCACCAAAGCTTGGAAAGGCGGCCAGTCACGTGAGGCATGGCTCGATCGCGGCAAACCTGCCCAGCCGGGTCGCCTCAATGATCTGCGCCACATTGTTTATAAAGGCGCTGATGCCCCTTGGCGTCGCGCACGACGCAATCTCGGCTTGATGATGCGTGAAGGCCTGCTGAAAGAGAATATCGACGGTGAAGCGCTGATGTGGGCGCATAACCGTCTGCTCGGCCGTCCTGAACAGCGCAAAATCCTGATGGTGATTTCTGATGGTGCGCCGGTTGATGATTCGACCCTGTCGGTTAATCCGGGCAATTATCTGGAACGTCATTTGCGCGCCGTGATTGATGAAATCGAAAACCGCTCACCGATTGAGCTGATTGCGATTGGTATCGGCCACGATGTGACCCGCTACTATCAACGCGCGGTGACCATTGTTGACGCGGAAGAACTGGCCGGTGCGATGACCGAGCAGCTCGCCTCGCTGTTTGATGATCAGGATCAGCC
>NZ_ANNO01000290.1:0-508 GCF_000409565.1 Pseudochrobactrum sp. AO18b | reverse complement strand
TCCTTTTTTTTTGTATCTTGCTAGAGCGGTTTACGTTCAGATTGGATCACTGCGCTCGCTCTAGATTCTTTAGTTTGTCGCATTGTCATGCCATTCAAGTTGATCCAACTTGAATGTGAAATGCTCTAGAGGACTTATCGCTCAATCCAGCTTGCGCTGTTATCCGGTGACTGACAACCATAAGGCGGCAAAGTTTTTGTGCCGAAATTCTTTTTCAGCTGCATACAACCCCAATGGCGGATCGGTGCAGGCATATAGGATTGCAGATCAATCCCAACCTCATCAAACGGATCTGTAGTATTGGTCACATAACTATACCAACGCTGTCCGGCAACAGCGATTGCAGCAATCACAACAATCAGAATAATTCGCAGCAGCTTATTCACGGGACCTCAAAATTTTACGTTTTCCGCACAACAAAGCAGCGGTTCAGAATGAGAAATCTGTTTGTCACCTAAATATCCCGCAAGCAAGAACAAAAAACCGGCAGCAATTTCTTGCAGCCGGT
>NZ_ANNO01000289.1:0-802 GCF_000409565.1 Pseudochrobactrum sp. AO18b | reverse complement strand
GGGGGGGGAGCTTTTTGTTGTCTGTAAATTTCCGTCAGGCATATATTGGGCATATATAAGTGCGGGATAAACTATTGCACAACAACAGTCTGGCCGGATCAGGGCTTTGCCTGACCGGTATTCATTTATAAGTTGCACATCAAAGATTCTCCATTCCTGCCGGTTTGACGAGAGTTCCAAGTTTTGTAAAAGTGACATCTGAAATCGTCACGGTTCAGTTCCGCTGATGGTGCAGACATAGTATGCGTGTTTCACCCGCAATTGCGCTTGGCGCTGTGTTTAAGGCACAGTGTCAGGTTCTATGGGGATTTTAATAATGAAAAATGATTATGAAAAACAGCTTCGTGATGCGGGTGTACGGATCACGCGCCCCAGACGGGTTATTCTGGATATTCTGTCCCAGACGGACGGACATCCGGATGCGCTGGAAATTTTCAAGCGTGCTGTTGAAGTGGATAATAGTATTTCATTATCGACTGTCTACCGGACCATGAAATTGCTGGAAGAGCAGGGGGCTATTCACCGTCATGCTTTTGACGGCGGGCCATCGCGTTTCGAGCAGGCAGGCAATCAGCATCATGATCATTTGATTGATATGGAAACCGGTGATGTGATCGAGTTTCACTCGGAAATGATTGAGAAATTGCAGGAAGAGATAGCCCGCTCGCTGGGTTATGAAATTATCCATCACCGTTTTGAACTCTATGGCCGCAAGCTGAAGAAATAAATTCCGACGCGTTTCAGAATTTATTTTTAAATAATGCAGTTTCGTGTGAAACTTATTGCCTGGATGGGCGTTATG
>NZ_ANNO01000288.1:0-4436 GCF_000409565.1 Pseudochrobactrum sp. AO18b | reverse complement strand
CTCACGGAGCTGTTGTTCCGGAGCGCGCTATTTTTTTATGCCATCCAAGAGAATTAAAGTTTAGAGCGACCTTTGTGCGCCCAACGGGGCGTCCGCGCTCTAGGTTTAAAACTGTGCAGTGGCTCAGCAGCGGGATATTTCCGGCGAGCTTAAAAATCGAAATTCCGGTGGGGAATGCGCAGATAATATTCTACGCTCTTATCCTCAATCCTGTAGCAGGCTGTGCCGCTGACGGCCTGAGGAACGATCCGCAGCAAAACCGCGCTGCCGAAACGGGATGTTTCATAGGATTTTACTTTAAGGTCTGACACTTCATCATGCATGTGGTTTTCGGTAGCTAATATATCCGGCGGACGGCCGGACAGATCGTTTTCCGTTGCAGGACTTGTTTCCTTCCAGTGAATAATCAGATCCATCTCGCCTTCACCGTCCGGCTCCAGCTCCGCAGAAATCGTCAGACTGCCATTTTCACAGGCCAGTGCGCCATAGGAGGCGGAGTTGACAATCAGCTCGTGGAAAGCAAGGCCGACATGCAATGCGGCTCCGGGAAAAAGATAAACATCTTTGCCTGTAATCGTCAGGCGCGGGTCTTTGGGATGGATGTATTTTTCCAGCTGTGAATGCAGCAATTCCCGAAAGGCTGCACCATGCCAGTTGGAATCCGTTACCAGATCCTGCGAATTGGACAGGGAATAGAGACGGCCGCGGAATTTTTGTAAGAACTGATCCACCGAGCCGGAGAACCGTGCTGTCTGCATGGCGATACTCTGAATAATGGCCAGCAGGTTTTTTGAGCGGTGGCTGACTTCGCGCAACAATATTTTGAGAACCTGTTCGCGGTGTTTCAGCTCGCTTATTTCAACGGCAGTCGTGACGATGCCGATAGTTTTGCCGCTTTCATCCTTGTCGGAATCGATGAAAAACTCGTACCAGCGGGGATTTTTCTTGTCGGGGAACGAAATTTCCAGACGCTGGGCATCGCCGGTCGTAAGCAATTGGTTTTTGGCAGTTGTCAGTCTGGCCGCAATATCTTTGGGCATCAGGTCGCTTTCGCTGATACCCGTGCGCCATGGCAAAAGCCAAAACTCCGGCAGATTTTCTACCCAAGTGTAATTCATATCCGTGGTTTGATAAAAAACCGAAACATTGCTGTTTCTTATGGCTCGCAACATAGAGCGCAACCGGATCTGAGCGGCACTGCTATATCCTGAAACGGGCGAAGTAGGAGCCATAGTCTGCGCTTTCTGTGCTTAAAACCGGCATAAGCTGCGGTACAGGATTGCTCCGCACAAGACAGGTTCGGGACGCGTCGCGGGCGTCCCGTTCAGATGTTTTCGGATCGGATTGCTTTGCAGCATTTATGCTTTCCTTATGATACTGGCGATCAGTGACAGCAACAGTAAGCCGAGGAAAATAAAGAACAGAATTTGCGCTATGCCTGTTGATGCACCGGCAATACCACCAAAACCCAAAGCACCGGCGATAATGGCGATAATCAGAAAAACAACAGCATAATATAACATGTCAACCTCCTCTTGCAGGCAGGTAAAGAATTGCCCGCTTTATGGAATGACCGGATTTTTGAAGGTCATTGCATGTTAAAATAACGCCCGTTGCGGGTTTTGGTTCCGGCTAAAGCATTTTCAGAACAAATCCCTGTTCAATTTGCCAATTATGATGCTCTTGCCAGTGAACCTTCTTCAAAAAACAGCGCCTGACTGATAAGCGCCTTCACCATATCCGGATTGAACGGCTTGGTGACGAGGAAGGTCGGTTCCGAGCGTTCCCCTGTCAGAAGACGTTCCGGGAATGCGGTAATGAAGATAACCGGAATTGTATCGCTTTTGAGAATGTGATTGACCGCATCGATGCCTGAACTGCCGTCTGCAAGCTGAATATCCGCCAGAACCATCGACGGTTTTTCTGCCTTATAAAGTGTCAGCGCTTCCTGATGGGTGCGGGCGATGCCCACAACTTCATGCCCCAGAGTCTCCACCATCTGCTCAATATCCATTGCAATCAGCGGTTCATCTTCGATAATCAGAATACGGGTGGCAACGTGGCGGGAAATCTGCTCCGAGGCTTCCGTCAGCAGAGCTGAAAAACCGGCTTCGTCTTCCTGCATGATCTCTGCGGCTTCTTTTTCATTAAAGCCTTCAACTGAAACCAGAAGAAAAGCCTGACGCGAACGCGGGGTCAGCATTGCCAGATTATTTGCGGCCCGTTTTTCCCATGCATGCTGAGAGTCAGTTTCCGGAATTTCGACAGAAGTACGGTCGAAAATACTGGAATAAAGACGATAGAGCGCTATCTTATCGGATGAGGCCTCAGGAAATACAGAAATATCATCGATCAGAGTTTCGAGAATTGCTGCAACATATGCATCTCCGGCTGACTGAGAGCCGGTCACGGCGCGCGAGAAACGGCGCAGATATGGCAAATGTGGTGCAATACGCGTGGACAATGACATTGAATGCTCCATTTATATGGGCTGATAGGATTACAGCCTGTTTATGGTTCTAACGGCTGACTATAAAAATTGTTCCTGTGTTTGGGAACTAATTATTCACGCCCGCATTATGACTTGGATACAGCGTCTCAATCGGGCAGGGTTTTAGTGCTTGAAACAGGGCCGCACCAAGGCCGCATCAAGATCACATCAGAGCCGCAACTGAGCTCTGGTGGCATTAACCGGAATACGACTGAGATGACCAACACTAAGAAACCGCTTCAGGATCAAGACAACGCTATGACCTCATTTTCGCGCGATTTTTCCGCGCAAGGCAGTTCGCAGGCAGGCAGTTTGAATAAAGGCGATGAACTGGGACCCAATTCCGAGATCGGTTCCAAATTGCGTGCTCTTTATTCCAGTATTCAGGATGAAACGATTCCTGACCGTTTTCTTGATCTTTTGGAGAAACTGGATCAGGCTGAACGTAAATCTGCTTCTCATTCAAGGAATTGACAGGAATGGCGGAGGAGAGAGACGAATTCAAGCGGCTGATGCTTGCGGCCTTGCCGGGCTTGCGGGCTTTCGCAGTATCTTTATCAGGTCAGCAGGATAAGGCTGATGATCTGGTGCAGGATACGATTATGAAAGCGTGGGGCAAGCGCGACAGTTTCGAAATGGGCACCAATATCAAAGCCTGGCTGTTTACGATTTTGCGTAATGAATTTTACAGCCAGATGCGTAAGCGCGGCCGTGAGATACAGGATACGGACGGGTTGTATACGGAGCGGCTGGCCGTTCATCCGTCACAATACGGATCGCTGGATTTGCAGGATTTTCGCAAGGCTCTGAACGAATTGCCGGATGATCAGCGTGAAGCGATTATTCTGATCGGCGCTTCCGGTTTTTCCTATGAAGAAGCTGCGGAAATCTGTGAATGTGCTGTCGGTACAATCAAGAGCCGTGTCAGCCGTGCGCGTGTCCGGCTGCAGGAATTGCTTGATGTTAAAGGTAATTCCGATTACGGCCCCGATGATACGTCGTCCCAAGTGACGATGCGCTCTTTCTAAACGGTTTTTGCGATCATCAGAGTATGACCGAATGATTAGCTGTCATCCGGAGCGGAGATTTATTTGAAGATTATTGCTGTTCTCAACAGTCAAAGCGGCACTTTGCGGACGATGGATATTGATGCGTTTATTGATGACGCATGTGCTGCCTTTGCTGCCGAGGGACATGAACTGTCCTGTGTATTGACGGATGGTGATGATATTCTTGCTGCTTTGGAAAAGGCCGCACAAAATCATGATTATGATGTGCTTCTGGCTGGTGGCGGTGACGGCACGATTTCTGCGGCAGCTGCACTGGCCTGGCAGAATGATAAAATTCTGGGCGTGTTGCCAGCCGGTACGATGAACCTCTTCGCCCGCTCACTGAATATTCCGCAAAATGTTACCGAGGCCATTCACGCACTGGCAAAGGCCGGTGCTGAAAATGTTGATATCGGCACCTGCAACGGCCAGTCCTTTGTGCATCAGGTGGCAATCGGCCTGCATCCGATGCTGGTCAGGTATCGTGAAAAATACAGCTATGCTTCACGGGTGGGGAAAATTCTGGCGAATTTCCGCGCTATGGGGCAGCTGATTACCCATGTACCGCGCGTGAAAGCTGTTGCAGATATTGACGGGCGTGCAGTCAAAGGGGTGTATTCTGCTCTTGCCGTGTCGAACAATCCTTACGGAGACAGCGTGCTGCCCGTAGCACCGGATGTGCAGACCGGGCATCTCGGTTTTTATCTGGCGAAGCCTCTTCCCGTCAGCGGCATGCTTAAGCTGTTCTGGGATATTGCGCGCGGACAGTGGCGCAGTAATCTGGCGATTGAGGAAGACCATGCCCGTTCAGTTCAGCTGACAATCCTCAATCATAAAGCGCATCAGTATATGTCTGTTGACGGTGAATTGCTGCCATTACCGGCCGAGCTGGATAT
>NZ_ANNO01000287.1:0-4846 GCF_000409565.1 Pseudochrobactrum sp. AO18b | reverse complement strand
GGTGTTGTTTATAGCCGGAGCAATCAGAGCGTGACGCGTTTAATTGTATCCACTGCGCTCGCTCTGTCTCCTTGTGTCGCGCATGTTGTTATCGGAAAACCGGTGCCCATTTTTCCGCGACATGGTCTGGCAGAAATGCTCTAAAGCGTTGCTGCTCCGGTCTCATCCGAACTGACACCGAGTGTTTCCAGTGCAAGTTCAATTTCCCGCAGGTCCTTGTTCAGCCCGTCATCAGGGTCCATGCCGCCTTCTGTTGCGGCGCGCTGAAGATCGCGCGCATCTTCCTGAAGTTTCAGAATAGCAGCAGATTTATCCAGATTGGTGAGGGACATATCTGCGAGGATCTCATTAAGCTGTGCTTTTGTAGAACTGGTCATCAATGGTCTCCTTAGGGTTTGGCTTTGCGGACTGAACTCCTTGACCCGAACATTGCGGCCCTAACACTGCGGCCCTAAAACTGCGAAGGGAGAGGGGGCGGAACTTATCCGCCCGGATCCTGCTTTTTATTGCCGGATTTTTTGTCCCGCGACAGCAATGTTACTGCAATCAGTCCTGCAAGCGGTACTGCTAAAGTTAAAAGCGGTTTCTTGAGCAAGGTCGGCACGGCGGCAACCGCTGCTGCTGTGAGCGCTGCGTTGGTGTCAATGGCAGCGCGTCTTTCTTCTAGACGGCGTTTCTCGGCCTTATCCATTACGCGGTTGACGATATAGGCAAGGATCGCCAGCACCACACAGCCGGTTGTGATTATCAGAGCTGCGATAATCAGACCGTATTTCATCATGAGAATGAAAAAGACTGCGAGGAGCAGAAAGAACGCACCTGTGAGCAGCGCCACGGCCATAATCGCATAGAGAATGGCACTGCGTTTGGCACGCTGCGTTGCGGCCTGCACTTCGCTGCCGATAATGGCTGAAATGACCGGTGTGAACAATTTCAGCATATCAGCGCCGTGTCAGAGCTGCGAAAAGATAACCGAACGCGGCTGCCAGAGCGATCGATGTGACCGGACGTTCCTGAACATAATCGGTGACCTGTTGCTCAAGGGAGCAGGCACTGTCCTTCAGGGAACTCAGAGCATCTTCGCCCTGTTCATAAATATCCTGATAGGCATCGGATGCATCTTGTCTGGCCTGATTGATTTTTCGTGAGCCCATTTCTGTCAGTGTTGCGGCAATCGATGCAATATCTTCTTTAAGCTGGGCAATCTGTGCCTGCAATTCTGCTGTGCTGTCGTCCTGAATGTCATTTACGATTTTGGTATCACGAGCCATGGATGCCTCCGGAAGCTGAAATTTCAAATGACTGAGCAATTTCATTTTCTTTGAGGCTGCTCAGTCATATTGTCTGGGTTCAGAAATATAACGTGGCTTTAACGTAATGGTTCCGTGCATTCATCGCCAGAGAGCAGTTGCGGGGGGCGGAAGACATTCGGCTGCCAAGGTTAATTGCCACAGTTTCCAAAATCAGCTCATGCGGAAGCAGACAGGCATATGCCGGGCATAGCCTGTATTGGAAACCTGATAGAAAGTGCAGGAGTGTCAGGCAATCATAAGAATGAGAGCTGCAATCAGAATACAACCGGCTGTCACATAAAAACCGGTACGTAAGACCGCATTTTCCTGTTGTTCCGGTTCATAAGATCCCGCCATTGCGGTACGGGCGGCAGTTTCAATGGTTTGCATGTCTTTGTGCAACATCTACTGTCTCCGGAGCATGATGATATTGGTGTCAGTCAATAACGGTATGCACTGCATTATGCGGCTTTAATGCGTCAGGTTTATGATTGTTCCTTGTCAGGATCTTAATATTTCCCTGATTATCGGGTTTGTGCTCAAACTTGTTTCAAATTGTCATATTATGGTTTTGCCGCTATAGTGCCCTCATAATCTGGAGCTGCGACTCACCGGAGCTGCATTGCGGATGTGAGAAATCCTTGCGACAGTGATGAAATTCGTAAAACATCCGTTTGTTTTGGTGAATAACTTCCGCTTTCCGGTCAAATAACAGTAGAATGACCGGTTTTTTTAAAACATGACTTGCGAAGTCATGTTTGATGGTTGTATTGCATAACCAGAAAAAGGCAGTTGCTGGTTGATGCAGCACATCCGCATAAATGCGGAGCAGGTTGATCCTGTACAGGCTGGAAATAATACAGGCCGGCTGTCCCTGATAATGAAATGCAGTGAGGTCGTCGCGGTGGTTAAGACAGTGTCCAAGGCAGCAATATCATTCAAGACAGGATTGTCAGCTTTCATTCTTTCCGCTTTTCTTGCGGGCGGTAATGTGCTGACACTTTCAGCGCCAGTTATGGCGCAGGAAGCGCAGCCACAGCAGACTGCCCCGCAAGCCTCTCCGGAAACACAATCTGCGCCTCAGGCAGCGCCATCTGCTCCTGCTGCAGCGCCTGTAGCGCCAGCGGCACAGGCACCGACGTCCGCTCCGGCCACATCTTCTCCTGCCAATGAGCCTGCTGCCTCACAGCCAGCCACAGGCACTGCTGCTCCGGCAGTAACAAATCCTGCTCCGGTCAATCCGGCAGCTCAATCCTCCCAGTCCGCACCGTCCGCCGTAACGCCTGCGCAAACAGAACCTGCCGGCCAGCCGGTCAGTATTGCACCGGAAGCCGGTCAGTCTCAGGCTGCCGCACCGGTTCGTACTGCTGATAACGGCTTGCAGATTCCGCATGATCTTTCCCCTTGGGGCATGTTCATGGCCGCTGACTGGGTTGTTAAAGCCGTTATGATCGGTCTGGCGATTGCATCATTGGCCACATGGACAGTCTGGCTTGCCAAGACACTGGAAATTACCGGTGCCCGCAGCCGTGCCCGTCGCGCCTTGAAGGAACTATCCCATGCGGACAATCTGGCTTCTGCAGTGCAGGCGCTGGATAAAACCCGTGGTCCCGGTGCGCATCTTGTCCGTGCGGCACAGGAAGAGGTAACACAATCTGCATCTGCTGCTGCCTATGTCGGCGGGGAAGGCCTGAAAGAACGCGTTGCTTCCCGCCTCAGCCGTATTGAAGCCGGTGCAGGACGTCGTCTTGCCAAAGGCACCGGTATTCTCGCAACAATTGGTTCTGTTGCACCATTTGTCGGTTTGTTCGGTACTGTATGGGGGATTATGAATTCCTTTATCGGTATCTCCGAAGCGCAGACCACCAATCTGGCTGTTGTGGCGCCGGGTATTGCCGAGGCGCTTCTGGCAACGGCGATCGGTCTTGTCGCCGCTATTCCGGCCGTGATTATTTATAATATGTTTGCCCGTTCGGTGACCGCCTACCGCCATCTGCTGGCCGATGTGAGCGCCGGTGTTGAGCGTCTTGTCAGCCGTGATCTGGATATGCGTGCAGCCCGTGACATTGTGCAGAAACAGGCAGCCCGTCAGAATGTGGCTCAGACTGTTCCGGTCACGAAAGCAGCGGAGTAAAGAATATGGGCAGCCGTTTGCGTGAAGATGCCGGTGATGACCTGCAGGAAAGCCATGAAATCAACGTAACGCCGTTTATCGACGTGATGCTGGTGCTTCTGATTATCTTCATGGTGGCAGCGCCTCTGGCAACCGTTGATATTAATGTTGATTTGCCTGCGGCAAGTGCTACGCCGCAGCCACGTCCTGACAAGCCGGTTTATCTGACGCTGAAGGAAGATCTGAGCCTCAGCCTTGGTAATGATGCGGTTAATCGTGATTTGCTGGCGCCGACACTGGATCGTCTGGCGGCAGGCAATAAAGACACGCGTATTTTCCTCCGTGCAGACAAGACTGTCGGCTATGGCGAGCTGATGAATGTTATGAACCTGCTGCGTGAGGCCGGTTATCTCAAAATCGCGCTGGTCGGTCTGGAAACGCTTGGTGCGGGTGATGCAACCGGTGCACCTGCAGCGGGATCACCGGCAGGTCAGCCTGAAGCTCAAAGCTCGGGCCAAACTTCGGGTCAGACTTCGGGCCAGAATGCAGGAGAGTGAGACGTGAAGGAATTACCGATCGATCATCCGCCGGTTCGGGGTATGAAAAACGGTTCCGCAGTTGAACCGTCATCCGGTCTCTGGAAAGATATGGTGCGCTGGCTGGGTGCCGGTGCCGCCGTGCTGATGGCGCATGCAGCCGGCGCTTATGCTCTACATGCATCGGTACCGGAAATGGTGCCGGATGGTGAGCCGCCTGCAGCGATTATGATGGAGCTTGATCCGGTTCCTCAGGCACCGGAAGTGGAAGAAGATTCCATTGCCCCTTCTGCCGAGGCTTCTCAAAATCCCGATGAAGTTGAAATCGAACCGGAAAAACCGGTGGAACAGGTTGAAGAAGTAACGCCTGAAGAACCTGTTGAAGAGCCTCAGGAAGTGGCTGAAGCTGAGCCGGTAGAAGAAGAAGTTCCGGAAATCATTGAAGCGCCGAAGCCTGAAGTGGTTCTGCCGAAGGTTGTTGAAAAACCTAAGGTCGAAAAGAAAGAACCAAAGCAGGAAAAGCCTAAAGAAAAGCCGAAACCTAAGGAAAAAGCCAAGAAAACTCAGAAAGCTGAGCAGACACAGGCCGCTTCCGCACCGCAAATCAATGCGAAGAATTCTTCCCGCGTTGCGGCTAATGCCAATCGCCAGAGCTCGGCATCTGCCGGTGTCAGTTCGGCAAAATGGCAGTCGAAAGTGCAGGCACATCTTGAGCGTAAGAAACGCACAGCACAGCGCAAGCTTGGACGCGGCGATAAAGGTATTGTGCAGATTGCTTTTGTGATTGATGCAGGAGGCAATGTATTGTCTGCCCGTATTTCGGGGACATCGGGCAATCCGCAAGTGGATCAGGCTGCTTTGACAGCTGTGAAAGCGGCTTCACCGGTTCCGGCACCGCCACCGGC
>NZ_ANNO01000286.1:0-4067 GCF_000409565.1 Pseudochrobactrum sp. AO18b | reverse complement strand
CGCATGAGTTTCATGCGGGGCTTTTTAATTTCAGCTTTACAGCACTCTTATTTATGACCGGTTGAGCCAAAACCACCGGCACCGCGTTCAGTTTCGCCGACTTCTGAGCGTTCTTCAATTTCAACCTGCACAACAGGAGAAATCACCGCCTGCGCAATGCGCATGCCGCGCTCGATGCGGAAATCATCATCACCGAGATTGATCAGCAGGACTTTGACTTCACCGCGGTAATCGCTGTCGATGGTACCAGGAGTGTTCAGGCAGGTAATGCCATGTTTGAAAGCCAGACCGGAGCGCGGACGGATTTGCGCTTCATAGCCTTCTTCCAGTTCAAAAATCAGGCCGGTCGGCACAAGTGTACGGCGACCCGGCAGCAGCACGATCTGGCGGTCTTCCGGTACGGCAGCACGCAGATCAACACCAGCAGAACCTGATGTTTCATAGGCCGGCAGATCAAGGCCTGCAGCATGTTCAAGACGGACAATTCCGAGCTTCGGGCGGCTGGATGATGAAGGGGAATTGGCAGACATGATAAACCCTTTTCAGCAATATATGATTTAAAATGAGCACTAAACATATTGAGGCTCTTTTTGAAAGAGCCGTATGCTTTTTTCAAAAATAATTAGAGCGGTTCCGGTTAATATTGCATCGGTAGAACCGCTCTAACTCTTTGTTTTACGCGTATCTTATTCGAAAACCGCTTCGCACTTTTCGGGATACGCTTTAGGGGCTCTTTTCTTATGGTGTGTAACCGAAAAGCGGGATTTCCGTGCTGTCCTTAATTTCTTCCATTACGAAGGACGCAGAGACATCTGACAGCGGCACACGGGTGATGAGTTTCTGATAGAGCCGGTCATAGGCTTTCATATCTTCAATGCGGGCACGGATAATATAATCAAGATCCCCGCTCATGCGATAAACGCCGACAACCTCTGTAAGCGATGTGACTGCCGCGCGAAATTGTTCCAGCCATTTCGGATCATGATTGCTGGTTCTGATCAGCATGAAAACGGTAAGGCCAAGGCCGATTTTGTCGGCATCCACGATTGCAACACGGCCTTTGAGAATGCCGTCATCTTCCAGTCGCTTCAGCCGCCGCCAGCATGCATTGCGCGACAGGTGGATACGGGCGGAAAGCGCGTCTACCGATAGAGTGGCATCTTTCTGTAATTCCTGAAGGATGCGGCGGTCTGTTTCGTCTATATTATGTACCATATAGGGATAATTGTCCCAAGTATTTATATTATCAAGAATTTTTTGAGACAAAATATGCGTTTGGCGGTGTTAGTATTTCAAATCAGAAACCTATCTTGCTGATTTGAAAATTGATAACGGGGAAACTCATGCAAACCAAAATTTCACGTCTGTTTACGGAACATCCGGCATCCGTTAACGAAACCTATTTTGAGCATATGGCTTTTGCGGGCAAATTTTCATTCAAGCTTTTTGCAGCTGCTTTTGCAGCTTTGATCCATGCAATTTTGCCATTTTTATTCGACAAAACAGCCAGCACTATTGTCGCGAAGCTTTACGCCAAAACGCATAAGCGCGCGGCTGAATAGTGAATTGTTAACTATAGTGTCGGAAGATCGCTGTTGTAACCGGCTATAAATAACGGCAGGTTCCTATCTTTCGCTCACTTGTCAGAGTGTGTTTCATGTGCCGCTGGGCTGCGTATTTCGGATCTGATCTGTATCTTGAAGATATTATCACTTCGCCTTGTCATTCGCTGATCGCGCAAAGCCATCATGCGACTGAGGCGAAAACCGCGACCAATGGCGATGGCTTTGGCGTGGCGTGGTACGGCACGCGCGAGGAGCCGGGATTATACCGCGATCTTCTGCCTGCATGGTCTGACCAGAATTTGCGCAGTCTTGCGCGCCAGATTAATTCGCGCCTGTTTCTGGCGCATGTGCGTGCCTCCACCGGCGGTGAAACCAGCCGTGCAAATTGCCATCCGTTCGTGTTTCAGCGCTGGAGCTTTATGCATAATGGTCAGATCGGCAGTTTTGACCGTTTGCGCCGTCCGCTGGAGAGTTTGCTGCCGGATGCGCTTTACAGCCATAAATCGGGCTCGACCGATTCAGAACTCTTCTTCCTGCTGATGCTGCATTTCGGGCTGGATGATGATCCGCTCCGTGCTCTGACGCGCACTGTCGAGACAATTTATGAGGCTGCGGAACGTGCAAAAGTGCCGCCTTTTATCCGGCTGACAGCAGCATTCTCAGATGGTCATTCACTGTTTGCAGTACGCTATGCCAGTGATACTTATGCACCAACGCTATACACCGCCAAAATGGCATCCTCTACGGGAATATGTGTTGTGTCTGAGCCGCTGGACGGCGTTGCAGAAAACTGGATGGCGGTGCCGCGCAACAGTTTTGTGACCATTAACAAGCCCAATCATATCTGCATTGAACCGTTTATGGACGAGCAGTCTGTAGTGAAGCCTGCCGCAACGCTTGCTGTTGTGGCAGGCTAATTTTTATCAGGCATTACCGATAAGAATACCGGCTGCGAGCACCAGTGCACCGCCGAGTACGACCTGAAAGGCTGCACGCATGAACGGTGTTTCCATGAAGCGGTTCTGGATATAGGCAATCGCCCAGAGCTCGACAAAGACGACGAATACCGCAATGCCGGTTGCAGTCCAGAAGTCGGTAATCAGATAGGGCAGGGCATGACCGAGGCCACCGACAGTGGTCATGATACCGCTGGCAAGGCCACGTTTGACCGGCGAGCCACGGCCTGAAAGTTTGCCGTCATCATGGGCAGCTTCCGTGAAGCCCATGGAAATACCCGCACCGACGGAAGCGGAAAGACCAACAAGAAAAGTCTGCCATGTATCCTGCGTGGCAAAGGCTGCGGCAAAAATCGGTGCCAGTGTGGAAACCGAGCCATCCATCAGACCTGCAAGGCCTGGCTGGATATAGGTCAGGATCAGTTGTTTGCGCTCACCGGCACGTTCTTCATCCTGCACATTATCCGGCGTCAGCTTCTCTTCCAGATGATGGGCGCGCTGTTCATGATGTTTTTCTTCCAGTGCCAGATCACCGAGCAATTTACGCGTGGCGGCATCGGAGACACGCATGGCTGCCTGTTCGTAAAAACGTGCAGCCTGCTCCTCCATCTGTGCCGCCATATTGCGTACTTTATCGATGCCGAGCGGGCGCACCAGCCAGTCGGGCTTGCGCTCATAATAGCCACGCACATGTTCACGCCGGATCAGCGGAATCGTTTCGCCGAAGCGCTGGCGGTGCAGTTCAATCAGGCGTGCACGGTGATTATGCTCTTCCTCTGCCATCGCCTCAAAGATTTTGGCGGATTGTGGGTAAGCCTCACGCAATCCGTCCGCATAGCTGAGATAGATGCGGGCATCATCCTCTTCAGAGGAAATGGCAAGTGCCAACATTTCCTGTTCGGAGAGACTTTCAAAAGACCGGCGTGACGGCGAGAAAAGGGAGGAGAACATGGAAGTTCCTTTTTAGAATTGTTCTAAATTTAATAGTTTGGAATAATTCTAAAATCAAGCTCCTTTTGCAGAGCTTGACCAGATTAGTGCGTGATCAGAGAATGCGTTGCATCAGTACCAGATCAAGCCAGCGGTCGAATTTTCGGCCGACCTGCGGCAGAAGACCGGTTTGTGTAAAGCCATGTTTCTCATGCAGACGGAGAGAAGCGGTATTCTGTGCTTCAATTGCGCCAAGCAGAACATGGATATTGTTGCCCGCTGCATGTTCCAGCAAGGCGCGCATTAGTCTGTCACCGGCACCTTTGCCGCGCGCATGACCGGCAATATAAATCGAGAGTTCTGCCGTATGTTTATAACATTCAAAAGCACGGAAAGCGCCGTAGCTGGCATAGCCAAGCAGCTCGTCCCCCTCTGTCAGCACCAGTACCGGAAAACCCGCGTTTTGGCGTGATGTCAGCCATTCCGCACGGTTTTGCAAATTGACCTTCTGGCTGATGAAAACGGCCGTCGTATTGGCAATCGCATCATTATAAATATCAAGGATTGCGGGCAGGTGGGTGGTGTCAGCGTGCTGTATGGTCAGCATGATCGGCCT
>NZ_ANNO01000285.1:0-10249 GCF_000409565.1 Pseudochrobactrum sp. AO18b | reverse complement strand
GACAAGAAGAACTTGTCCGCCACTTTTATGCCGCTTGTGAAAAGCGTCAAGAATTTATTTTTGGGCAGCTTTGAACTGTAACCGGCGGGCATGGAGAACCGGCTCGGTATAGCCGTTTGGCTGCTCGCGGCCTTTAAAGACCAGCTCACAGGCTGCCTGAAAAGCGATAGAACCATCAAAATCCGCAGCCATCGGCTGATAGGCTTCATCACCGGCATTCTGCGCGTCTACCACGGCGGCCATGCGCTTCATGGTTTCCATCACCTGTGCTTCGCTGACAATGCCATGATGCAGCCAGTTGGCGATGTGCTGTGCCGAGATACGCAAGGTTGCACGGTCTTCCATCAGGCCGACATTGTTGATGTCCGGCACTTTGGAACAGCCAACGCCCTGATCGATCCAGCGCACAACATAACCAAGAATGCCCTGTGCATTATTGTCGATTTCTGCCTGCACATCTGAAGGTGCCCAATTGGTGTCACGGGCAACAGGAATGGTCAGAATGTCTTCAAGCTTGGCTTTTGTGCGGGACTTGAGCTGGTTCTGCACCGCTGCCACATCAATCTTGTGATAATGCGTAGCATGTAATGTTGCTGCTGTCGGGGACGGCACCCATGCGGTATTGGCTCCGGCTTTCGGATGGGCGATCTTCTGCTCCAACATCGCCGCCATCAGATCCGGCATAGCCCACATGCCCTTGCCGATCTGTGCATGGCCGGTCAGACCACAAGCAAGGCCGGTATCCACATTCCAGTTTTCGTAAGCTGCAATCCATGCCGCCTGTTTCATTTCGCCTTTGCGGATAACAGGTCCTGCTTCCATAGAAGTATGGATTTCATCGCCGGTACGGTCGAGGAAGCCGGTATTGATGAAGAAGACCCGTTCTTCGGCAGCACGGATGGCTTCTTTGAGATTCACCGTCATACGGCGCTCTTCATCCATGATACCCATTTTCAGGGTATTCGGCTTAAGACCTGCCAATGCTTCAGCGCGAGCGAAGATTTCTGCGGCAAAGGCCACTTCTTCCGGCCCGTGCATTTTCGGCTTCACAATATAGACCGAGCCGGTACGGGAATTGAGATGCGTGCCTTTGAGTTTGCCGTCCTGCGTGCCGATATCGTGGAGCGCAATCACTGCGGTGAAAGCTGCATCAAGAATGCCTTCCGGAATTTCATTGCCTTCGCTGTCGAGAATAGCCGGATTGGTCATCAGATGACCGACATTGCGGATCAGCAGCAGTGAGCGGCCAGGCAAAGTGAGGGTGGAGCCGTCAGGGGCAGTATAGCTACGGTCGGCATTGAGCTTGCGGGTGATGGTTTTGCCACCCTTGTCAAAGCTCTCCGACAAAGTGCCCTTAAACAGGCCGAGAATATTGCGATAGGCCAGTACCTTATCGGCAGCGTCAACCGCGGCGACTGAATCCTCACAGTCCTGAATGGTGCTGAGAGCAGATTCCAGTGTGATATCGGCAATATGTGCCGGATCGGTCTTGCCGATAACATGAGCAGCATCGCAGCGGATTTCGATATGCAGCCCGTTATTCTTCAGAAGCACGAGGGAAGGGGCAGATGCATCGCCCTGATAGCCTGCAAAGCCTTGGGTATTTTTCAGGGATGCAGTTTTGCCGTTACCGAGTGTGAGAACAAGCTGGCCATTGGCGACAGAGAAACCGGTAATTTCATCCCAGCGGCCATCGCTCAGCGGAGTGGCTTCATCAAGAAATGCTTTTGCCCATGCAATAACTTTTGCGCCGCGCACAGGATTATAGGCTTTGCCTTTTTCCGCGCCATTGTCTTCGCTGATAGCATCCGTGCCGTAAAGCGCATCATAGAGCGAACCCCAGCGTGCATTGGCAGCATTAAGCGCATAACGGGCATTCATGACAGGTACAACAAGCTGCGGACCTGCAAGGCTGGTAATCTCACTGTCTACATTGGCGGTTGTGACCTGAAAATCTTCACCTTCCGGCAGGAGATAGCCGATTTCACGCAAATAAGCCTGATAGTCCGCCATCGCGTAATTGCGGTTGGCTTTGTACCATGCGTCGAGTTTAGCCTGAATATCATCACGCTTGGCAAGCAGGGCTTTATTGCGGGGCGCCAGTTCTTTGACCATGCTGGCAAGACCGCTCCAGAAGGCATCTGCCGCAATGCCGGTTTCCGGCAAGACTTCCCTTGTCAGGAAATTGCTCAGTTCCTGATCAACCTGCAGACCTGCATGTTCAATACGACCACTCATCACTCGCTCCCTGTCTGATCTCAATGCTAACCAGCTTGTCCTGCGCAGCTTAGTCTGAACGGGCGGCAATGGACAAGCACGGTTACGGCTTTGTTTTGTCAAAGCTGTCAATGTATGTTTACATAATTGTCTACAATATTCAAAGCCGATAATGCGTGTAATCAAACACTGTTTGCGCTTTTGGGACTGAATTCCTTATCAAAGCACGGAATTTTGAAAGCGCAGGGCTGATTTTGTTACAGGATTATCCATCGGCAGCATGAATAGAAATTGACTGATAAACAGTCTGGCTTCACAATACTGACATGTCCTGCTTACATATTATGACCGGTAAAAGCATTCGTTTTTCACGTATCATTCTGTCAGGTACATTGAAGAGTGAAGCGCCTCAAAAATATAGCTGGCAGAGACGGAATGGAATGCAAGCAGGGTAAGCCGCGTGTTTGCTCTGTCTCTTTGAAGCCGCGTTTTGCAATCGCATGAACCGCAGTGTTGCAAGATGCACAAAGGAGGTGTTTCTTGAACATTGCCGCATTTGCCGGCAAATTGCCGGCACTGGTTCTGAACGCGGATTTTCGTCCGCTCAGCTATTATCCTTTATCCCTCTGGTCGTGGCAGGACGCGATCAAAGCGGTTTTTCTTGAGCGCGTAAATATTGTTGCGGAATATGATGCGGAAGTCAGTTCTCCGACTTTTTCCATGCGGCTGCCAAGTGTTATCAGTCTTAAAACCTATGTAGCTCCGCCGACCTATCCGGCGTTTACACGATTCAATCTGTTTCTGCGGGATCGTTTTGAGTGCCAGTATTGCGGTGCGCATCATGAACTGACATTTGACCATGTTATACCGCGTTGCAGCGGCGGCGAAACAACCTGGGAAAATGTGGTTGCTGCCTGTTCTCCCTGTAATTTGCGCAAGGGCGGCATGATGCCTGCCAAAGCGCAAATGTGGCCGCGACAAAAACCCTATATGCCGAGTGTTTTTGATCTGCATAAAAACGGCAGGCGGTTTCCGCCGAACCATTTGCATGAAAGCTGGATGGATTATTTATACTGGGATGTGGAACTGGAGCCGTAAAGATACAGCTCCGGTTTTTTAGATCACGCTTTACGGGTTTTGAGCGATGCGCCGTAAAAGGCAATGATTGCGAGGATCAGCGAAGCAACACCATTCCAGCCGGCAAAGGAAATACCGAGGAAACGTCCGGCGGCAACATCGCAGGCGGCCGGTTTAACCGCATTGAGATCACCAAGCAGATTGCCTGCGCTGGTGGTGATGGATACTGCACCGGTTGCGCAATCGGCAGGTCCTGCCCAGAATTTCCATTCCACACCCGAATGATAGACAGAAAGAATCAGGCCATAGGTCATCAGCAATCCGGCGATCAGCAGGAAAAGACGGGTCAGTTTTTCCGATTTTCCAAGTGCTGCCAGCAATGCACTGAGAAGCATCAGCGGTACGCCGATATAATAGGGAATGCGCTCTTCAAGACATAATTTGCACGGCAGATAACCGCCAATATATTGAAACGCCAGTGCGGAGCCCACGACACCGGCCATGCTTACCGCAAGAAATGCTGAAATAAGCGTATGTTGCGAACGGGTTGTCTGAGCAGTACCGGTTGAAGACACAGGAAAATCCTTGTTGCAAAAATCAGTTTAAACCCAGCTCAGCCATGACCTTATGGCATAAACATGGCTGCCTGATGCTTTTTAGGCGTGAAGATATTTTACGACCATAAATAACAGAATCAGGATGACGGCAACCGTGGCTGCGATCAATCCGAGACGCTTTTCAATGAAGTTGCGGATCGGTTCGCCAAAGCGCTGCAACAGCCATGCCAGCAATATGAAACGTGCACCACGGGTAATAATAGCTGACAGAATAAACAGCCAGATATTGACGCCTGCGGCGCCGGAGAGAATGGTTACAACTTTCATCGGCGGCAGATGAGACAGGCCGGAAGTGATGAGCAGCAGCAGAATCATATCGGCGCTTGTGCTGCCGCGCATGGCTTCGAATGTATCGAGCTTGCCGTAAAAATGCAGAACCGGCTTGGCGACGGTTTCATAGGCATAATGACCGATATACCAGCCAAGAATACCGCCGAGCACGGACATGACCGTGGCAATCAGTGCGTAATGCCAAACTTTTTTCGGGCGGGCGATACCCATCGGTACGAACAGGACATCTGCGGGAATCAGAAAAACCGAGCTTTCGAGAAAAGCGATGACGGCCAGCCATGCAGCTGCGGATTTACGCGCTGCAAGGGAAATGGTCCAGTCGTAGAGTTTGCGCAGCATGATGGCCTCTGTCGGTTCTCAGCAATTATGATGATACAGGCCAAAGCCATGCGGAATTTTGATGCTGTGTGTAAAACGAAAAACTTCGCAGGGCAATGTGTGCCGGAAATCGTTATGAATGGTTTTACAATCCGTGAGCAAAGGCTGAATTTTCTGCGCGGGTGAATTTTGTTGAAATAATTTGAAACAAACAGGTTTTGCAGTTGACGGGAAGGTGGTTCTCACTATATTTCGGCGCACCAGTGCAGCGCTTTGAGTATGAAGTGCCTGCGAATGTGCGGGTGTGGTGGAACTGGTAGACGCGCCGGACTCAAAATCCGGTTCCGAAAGGAGTGTCGGTTCGATTCCGACCACCCGCACCACTTTTTCCCTGACAAAATTTCGCCGCAACTTTCTTTCACTTTTTACCGTAAACTTGAGTAAAATATACCTAATATCTCTTGAAAGATATGCGGACATATTTTACCGAAAGAGAATATTCTCTAGGGCGGAAATTGCAGTGAAAGCCTATTTGATTAATCTGGATCGTTGTCCTGAACGCTTGGTGCGCATGCAGGAGCAATTTGCCAAAGCGTCAGTTCCTTTTGAACGTGTCGCGGCTGTGGATGGCAAAAATCTCAGCGATCAGGAATTGGCGTCCATCATTCGCATACCGTCCTGGAAAGAGCCTCTGACAAGAACAGAAATCGGTTGTTTTCTGAGCCACCGGAGGTGTCTGGAGCTCATAGCGCAGGGTGAAGATCGTTTCGCAGCAATTTTTGAAGATGATGTGACCCTATCGAAAGATACGCGGCAATTTTTTGAATCCACAGACTGGATTCCGGACAATGCCGAACTGATTAAAATTGAAACTCAGGGCAAAAAAGTTCTGACTGACAAGCCGGTTGTGACAATTGCCGGTCACTATACAGTGGCACAATTGCGCAGCCAGCATATACTTGCTGCCGGCTATATTGTTTCCCGTGATTGCGCGAGAAAATTACTGTGCCGTATGAATGATGCGGCCTCGCCGATCGATCATCTCCTCTTTACGCCATCCTGTGGTTTCTTCCCGCAAATGACGGTTTATCAGGTCAGTCCTGCAATTTGCATGCAAGCGGGGCTGGAAAGCACATTGAGTCCTGAGCGGTCTTCGCAATATTGCCCGCCGGCCAAAATGCAAAGGCTGAAACGTGAAGTGAAGCGAGTGTTTGTCCGTGGTAAAACCGGTTTATGGGGACTTTACATCAATTGTTTCACCAAGAAGCGCTGGGGACGGGTTCCGGGCGCCCGTGACTGATTTTCTCAACTTTCGAGCTTTTCGCTTAAGAAATCGAGAAATACCCGCACCTTGGGTGCCAGATATTGGCGTGACGGGTAAAAGGCGTAAATGCCGGTTTCCATCTGCTGCCAGTCGTCCAGTGCTGTAACCAGTCTGCCTTCCGCAAGATCATTTTGTACATAGCTCAGCGGGATCAGACTGAGGCCGAAACCGGCGCATAAAGCATCGCGCACTGCAAAACTGGATGAAACAATATAGCGTCCGGTCACCGGTATGCGCTCTGTTCTTTCTCCTTTGCGGAATTCCCATTCATGGACATGTCCGGAGAGGCTGTAGCGGATACAATTGTGGTGACGCAGATCCGCCGGTTCTTTAGGCTTACCATGCTTTTCGAAATAAGAAGGCGAAGCGCAAACCACATGATGCAATGTGGATAGCCGTCTGCTTATGAGGCTGGAATTCTTCAAACTGTCGCTGCCTTTGACGGCGATATCATAACCTTCCCTGACAATATCAATCTGCCGGTCATCGAGGTTGAGCTCCAGTGTGATCTCAGGATAGCGCTCTAAAAATTCCGGTATGAATCGGGATAGGCTGACAATCGTCATGGTCAGCGGTGCAGTCACGCGCAACAGCCCGGATGGCTGATTATTATGTGGTGTCAGCGAGCGGTCGGCTTCTTCAAGCTGTTCGATGATCGGGGCAATCTGCTCATAATAGAGCGTACCGGCTTCTGTCAGGCTCATGCGTCGCGTGGTGCGGTTGAACAGCCGGACTTTCAGATGGGCTTCAAGCTCACCAATGCTTTTCCCGACCGCTGCCGCAGTCAGTACGCTTGCGCGTGCAGTTTCGGCAAAACTACCCAGCTCAGCGGTTTTGCGGAAGAGACGTAATGCGCTGAGCTGATCCATATCTTGCCTGTAATCAAAATATTCAAAACTTTTGGTTGGTAATATAATCGTAAAACAAGAAATTATCATCTCCAAAAATTGTAATTATGGTGCGCTGTACCGGCATATGAGAACTTACGGAGACAATATATGACATCGACACGCACGGATTTGCTGCTGACAGCATTGGCGCCGGCGATCTGGGGCAGTACCTATATTGTTACCACGCAAATGCTGCCTGCCGGTTATCCGATGACAGTCGCGATGCTGCGTGCTCTTCCTGCGGGATTGTTGCTTTTGCTGCTTGTCCGGCAATTGCCGCAGGGTATCTGGTGGCTGCGGGTGTTTATCCTTGGTGCGCTGAATTTTTCATTCTTCTGGGCAATGTTATTTGTCGCTGCCTATCGCTTGCCCGGTGGTGTTGCAGCCACAGTGGGCGCTGTGCAGCCACTGATTGTCGTGTTTCTGGCGCGAATGGTGCTAGGAACGAGATTGCGCATTGTTGCGGTAGCCGCAGCTCTGGCAGGGATTGCCGGTGTGGCGCTCCTCGTTTTGAAGCCCAATGGTGTGCTGGATCAGACAGGGATCATTGCAGCGCTGGCCGGTGCATTTTCGATGGCTGCGGGCACGGTTCTGAGCCGCTATTGGCAACCGCCGGTTTCTCCGCTTACTTTTACTGCATGGCAGCTGACGGCCGGTGGTTTGTTGCTGGTACCTGTAGCTCTGTCGCTGGAGCCCGCTTTGCCGGTACTGACACTGACAAACTGGCTGGGGCTGATTTATCTCGGCCTGATCGGCGGTGCTGTCACCTATCTTTTGTGGTTTCGCGGATTGGCACGACTGGAATCATCTGTCGCTGCTTCACTCGGTTTTTTAAGCCCGCTGACAGCTGTGATCCTCGGCTGGGTATTGCTGAACCAGCAACTGAACTTGTTACAAATCACCGGTATGGCGATTGTGCTGTTCAGCGTCTGGCTCGGGCAGCGTGTACAGGCGCGTAAAATTTGACGTTTAGCGTTTCAGTCGTTTTTGCAGGCGGGATTTGATGTGGCGTAATGCTGAGCGCAGGCGGTCATAGCGGTCGAGCTGGCGGGCTATTTTAGACACGTTCTGCTGGCTTTGGGCGCCCAGGCCAAGAATAATTGTGCCGAAACTCTCGCGCTCATGAAACAGGCGCGACATCACCGGATGATCAGGAATGGCGCAGGAATCGGTGATGCGCAATGCCGGATTTTCCAGATGGTTTTTCAGTACTTCGATCATCAGCAGCACACCGGGAGAGTAGGCGCGCAGAGCTTCGTCATAGGCGGTTTTCCACGTCCATGCCTGATCCCCCTGCACAAAGACCACAAGGCTGGCAATGAGCCTGTCATCCAGTGTCAGGGTATGAATGCGTACCAGATCACGCTCGGCCAAGGAGAGGACAGTTTCACGGGCAAAATCCGCATCAGCCTGTTTGCTCAGAAAAGCCGTGCCGCGTGTACCTTTCCAGCCTGCAGCTTCCAGTGACAGAAAGTCATTGAATGCATCTTTGAGCGCCGTTTTACCTGTAATAATGCGGTACTCCAGACTGCCTGTTTCGGACAGTCTGCGCCACAGGCGGCGATATTCACGGCGATGGTTTTTGCCGATTGCATTGGTCAGATAGGTTTCTGCATCACTTCCATTACACAAAACCGGACGTTCTTCATATCGCACAATATGAAGCGGCAGATTTTGGCATTGTGCCAGTTCTTTGATCGCAATTGCAACAGGGGCTTCGAGATTGATATCCGGCAGAATGAGCGTATCCGGCAATCCGCGCTCCGTTTGCTGTAATACAGCCAGCGCTGTTTCCAGAGTGTGTGTCGGATTGCCTGCAGCGATTAATGGTGTGCCTTGCGTGGCATAGATATTGCTCCAGCCGCAAAGTGACTTTTTAAAACCAAGTCCGGCACGGGCAAGCTGAAAGGGCATCAGAAATGCGGTTTCAGAATCATCGTTAAGGAGCACTGCGCAATTATCGGATGCGAAATGTGCAACTGCAGGGCGCAAAAAATCGGGATGATTGAAAATATTTGCTTCTGCAACAGACGGGATCTGCAAATTTTTCAGATGCTCAAGAGCTTCAGCTTTCTGCAAGATTTGCATCATGATTAATCTCCGGCACGGCGGGCTGAAGGGGCAAACACAAACATTGTGATACCCAGACGTTTATAAACCACAAAGGAGAGGGTGGCTGCTTCTGTGGCCATAGCGCAGACCGTGGCAATTGCTGCGCCACTCAAGCCCAGAAGCGGGATCAGGGTAATGTTCAGCGCGATATTGACGATCAGTGCCAGCGCATAGAGCAGCGCGCAGATATTCTGATTGCCGGACATGGAGAGCAGGCTTTCGCAAGGGCCGACACTGGCGCGCGCAATCACCCCGAAAATCAGGATGAACAATAGCGGATAGCCTTTGGTGAATTCATGACCGAACAATGCCAGCAAAGGCCAGCCGGCGGTCAGCAACAGAATACCGAGCAATAAAGACGGCCAGAATGTCCAGCGGGCGGAGTTGCGGGCGAAATCGTTGAAGGCCTGTCTGTCGCCGCCATGCAGCAGCTGGGAATAGCGCTGCGCCACACTGGATTTGACGGCAAAATAAACGAAATGCGCCAGTGCCAGCACTTTGGTGACCGCAAAATACAGCGCTACACTATCCGGTTCCATCATGCGGCCGACCATCAGCACATCAATATTGATGAGCAGGAAGAAGAAACCTTCAATGAGGAATATCGGCAGGGATACCCGTATCCATTCCCGTAAATGATAGGTTCCCGCACCTTTTGGCAGAACTGTTGCAATGCGTTTGCGCAGGAATAGTTGCTGGCTGATGACGGTCATCGCAGTGCCGGAAAAGGCTGCGATAAGTGCTGTGGTGGCCTGCGGCTGCCATCCTGTCAGCAGCAACAAGATGAAGATCAGCAGCATCATCAGCGGGCGGAAAATATAGCCGGGGCTGAGTGCTGCCAGAATCCAGCCCTGTGAGCGTGCTGTGCCGTCATAAATATTGCCGAGCGCAATAGCCGGAATACAAAGAATGCCGATAAGGAAAGCAGGCCAGTAATAGGGCTCGAATTCTGCACTCAGAATTTTGAGCACTGCAATCGCAATCAGGGTAATGATGCTTGCACTGATCAGTGCGAAAACAGGACCGGTGCGCAGAATGCCGCGTGCATCATCTGTTTGATTTTTCTGCAAATATTGCGGAACATAGCGGATAATCGTGGTGTGGAAACCGAAACAGGCGAGGTCGCCGAGAATAAGCGTAACCGTCCAGACAAGGACATAAATACCGAATTCAAAACTGCCCATCAGACGGGCCAGCACAACCTGACTGAGCAGTGCCAGAGCCGCACCGGCAATACGAATTGCAAAAGCAATCAGCGAAGAGCGTTTGGCCTGAGCCTGTTCATCCTCACCGGAGAACAAGCCGTCTGCCCGCTGCAAAAAAGGACGCAACTGTTCTGCCCGTTTTGCAGGCAGGAATCTTTCAGCCAGTGATGTGATCTGAAATTTTGCAGGCAATGCGTC
>NZ_ANNO01000284.1:0-5915 GCF_000409565.1 Pseudochrobactrum sp. AO18b | reverse complement strand
CGGTTGTTCTTTATCAATTTATATTATCGTTTAAACAAAAGCGCCGTGGCAATGTTTGAACTTCTTACCGGAGCCGCAAGGGCAGGCTTCGTTACGGGCAACACGACCCCATGTCGACGGATCAGCCGGATCACGGTCTGCCGGATCAACAAAGCGGTCGCTGTCTGCCAAACGCGGGCCTTCAGAACCTTCGCCGAAATCATCTTCACCGGTGGTGCCGTCAATATGGTGACCATGCATTTCAGGCAGTTCCGGCTGCGGTTCTTCACGCATGATTTCCACGCGCATCAGCTGCGATGTCACAACTTCACGCAGGTTGGACAGCATGGCCTGAAACAGTTCAAAACCTTCGGTCTTATATTCGTTCAAAGGATCGCGCTGGGCATAGCCGCGGAAACCGACAACGGAACGCAGATGGTCAAGATTGACCAGATGCTCGCGCCACAGATTGTCCAGAGACTGCAGGATAACGGATTTCTGCACATAGGCCATGATCTGCGGGCCGAAGCGCTCTGCACGGTCAGCAGCAGCCTTATCAGCAGCTTCCTTGATACGCTCTTCGATCTGCTCTTCGGCAATGCCTTCTTCTGCCGCCCATGCATCCACCGGCAGGTCGAGATTGAGGACTTTGAGTACCTCTTCCTTCAACTCCGGCACACGCCATTGTTCGGCATAGGCATTTTCAGGAATATGCGCACGCACCATATCCTCGATCACTTCATGGCGCATTTCATCGACCGTTTCAGTCAGATCTTCTGCATCCATCATTTCCAGACGCTGTTCGAAGATCACCTTACGCTGATCATTCATCACATCATCATATTTGAGCAGGTTTTTGCGGATTTCAAAGTTGCGGGCTTCGACCTTTTTCTGAGCCTTTTCCAGCGCTTTGTTGATCCATGGATGCACAATGGCTTCGTCTTCTTTAAGACCGAGCTTCTGTAGCATGCTGTCCATACGGTCAGAGCCGAAAATGCGCATCAGATCGTCCTGCAGAGACAGGAAGAATTTCGACTTGCCCGGATCGCCCTGACGGCCGGAACGACCACGCAGCTGGTTGTCGATACGACGGCTTTCGTGACGCTCTGTCGCCAGAACGTAAAGACCACCGGCAGCCAGTGCCTGTTCTTTCTTCTGAGCGATATCCGCTTTGATTTCCTGAATTTTGGCATCGCGCTCAGGACCGGCAGGTACATCCGCCAGTTCCACCTTCACGCGCATTTCCAGATTGCCGCCGAGCTGAATATCGGTACCGCGACCGGCCATATTGGTCGCAATGGTGATCGCGCCCGGAACACCGGCCTGCGCAACAATATAGGCTTCCTGCTCGTGATAACGGGCATTCAGAACCTGAATATTCTTCACGCCGTCTTTTTTCAGACGTTCAGCCAGAATTTCGGATTTTTCGATGGAAGTTGTACCAACCAGAACCGGCTGGCCTTTTTCGTGGGATTCACGAATATCGCGGATGATGGCTTTATATTTTTCATCAACCGTACGGTAAACTTCATCATCGGCATCAATACGGGCAACCGGCAGATTGGTCGGGATGGTTGCAACATCAAGGCCGTAAATATTGCCGAATTCTTCCGCTTCCGTTGCCGCTGTACCGGTCATACCGGCCAGTTTTTTATACATACGGAAATAGTTCTGGAAGGTGATCGAAGCCAGTGTCTGGTTTTCCGGCTGGATCGTTACTTTTTCTTTGGCTTCCAGTGCCTGATGCAGGCCTTCGGAATAACGGCGGCCCGGCATCATACGACCGGTAAATTCGTCGATGATGACCAGTTCGTCATTACGGACGATATAGTCCTTGTCGAGCTGGAACAGCTTATGGGCGCGCAGGGCGTTGTTGAGGTGGTGAACAACAGCCACATTCTCAACATCATAAAGGCTTTCGCCCTTCAGGTGGCCTGCAGCTTCCAGCAGTCTTTCGATCTTTTCTGTGCCGACTTCGGTGAAGATCGCAGTCTTCTGCTTCTCGTCAACTTCGTAATCTTCCGCCTCAAGCTGCGGAATGAAAGTATCGATCAGTGAATAGAAGTCTGAGCGGTCTTCCAGCGGGCCGGAAATAATCAGCGGGGTACGGGCTTCGTCGATCAGGATCGAATCAACTTCGTCGACGATGGCGTAGTTATGTTCGCGCTGCACCATCTGGGCGCGCTCATATTTCATATTATCACGCAGATAATCGAAGCCGAGTTCGTTATTGGTTGCGTAGGTAATATCGCAGGCATAGGCCTCGCGGCGCTGATCGTCATCAAGGCCATGAGCAATCACGCCGACAGTCAGACCGAGGAAGTTGTAAAGCACGCCCATGGTCTGCGCATCGCGGGTGGCGAGATAGTCGTTGACTGTCACGACATGCACGCCTTTGCCTTCAAGCGCATTGAGGTAAACCGGCAGTGTTGCCATCAGGGTTTTACCTTCACCGGTGCGCATTTCCGCGATGGAGCGGTCATGCAGCACCATGCCGCCGATCAGCTGCACATCAAACGGGCGCATACCAAGTGTGCGTTTCGCCGCTTCACGCACCGTGGCGAAAGCATGAGGCAGAATGTCATCCAGTGTTTTACCGCTGCTAAGCTGGGCACGGAATTCATCGGTCTTAGCCTGAAGCTCAGCATCGCTTAAGCCTTCATATTGTTTCTCAAGCGCGGTAATTTCTGCTGCGCGAGGACGAAGGCCTTTGATGCGACGCTCATTGGATGAGCCGAAAATCATACGGGCGAGACCGCCAAAGCTGACCATCGCTGGTCCTTTCTTAAATCTTCAGCCAAGTGTGTCGCCGCCTGCGCGGCGCTCTGTCATCGGCTTTATTTGTTTATGCGAGACTTATGGCAAGAAAACACGCTGTCGAAAAGACATTTCGCGCAATTTCTCTCTGGCAGCTCTCTGGACGCAAAGCCGATGGACAGATAAGAGGGGAGTGCGGCGATGTCAATGATTTGACAACAGTCATAGTCCCGAGCAATGCGATTATATACGCATAACAAAAGGGATTATTACTGCTGAAATATATATATTGTGCAGAAAATTGCCATATCGCCTAAAAACTATTCTGCTTTATCCGAATGAGAGCGAAGCAGCAAAATTCTGCCTTATTCTTGGGACGGTACTTCGTCCCCGAAGGAGAAATCACTGATGACCCGTACCCGTAAAGTCCTGATTCAGCTTGCAGCCGGTCTGCTTTTGACCACTGCTGCAGGCTCTGCCTATGCACAGGATGCCGCTACAAAGACTGAAACTGCAGCAAAACCGGCTGAAAAAGCCGATCCGAACAAAGTGCTTGCCACTGTAAACGGCGTTAAGCTGACACAGGGCGAAGTTGATCAGGCTTCGAGCGATCTGGATCCGCAGTTCTCCCGTTTGCCGGATGATCAGCGTCGTCTTGCTGCACTGGCTGCTCTGGTTGATATCAAAGTCCTGGCCGCTGCCGCGAAAACTGAAAAACTCGACGACAGTGCAGATTTCAAACAGCGCATCGAGTTTCTGAAAGACCGCGCGCTGCATAATGAATATTTCCAGACTGCAATCGTAGACAAGATCTCCGATGCAGATGTACGTGCCCGTTATGACAAGGAAATCGCAGCAATGCCTGCGAAAAACGAAGTCCGTGCGCGTCATATTCTCGTAAAGACTGAAGACGAAGCCAAAGCAATCATCAAGAAGCTTGAAGGCGGCGCTAAGTTTGAAGATCTGGCAAAAGAAAGCTCAACCGATGGTTCTGCCGCACAGGGCGGTGATCTGGGCTATTTCGGAGAAGGTATGATGGTGCCTGAATTCGAAAAAGCTGCTTTTGCACTGGAAGTCGGCAGTTACACCAAAGAGCCTGTGAAGTCACAGTTCGGCTACCACATCATCAAGCTGGAAGATAAGCGCCAGCAGCAGCCGCCTGCATTTGATGAAGTGAAAGATCAGGTTCGCTCGATCGTCATTCGTGAAAAATATATCGAAATGGTCAAGAAGCTGCGTGACGGTTCGAAAATCACTTATGAAGACGAAGCTGTTGCCAAGGCGATGAAAGAAGCTGCTGACGCACAGGATGCAGCTGCGAAAGCCGCTCAATAAGCTTACATTTTGCTTTGATGTGATTACCAATCTGGTAAGTTTAAGGCGAATTTTGATAAAAATGATCACCTGCCCTGATTATTTCGGGCAGGTGATTGCATTTTATGCCTATCCGTCATTTATTGGCCTCAACCTGAGGTGAAATGGCGGGTGATTTGATGTGCCGAGAGCATCTGAAAGGCACTCAGGATACGAGCTGTTTTATTTCGGTTAAAATTCATTGGTATTTAGCCGCATGACCCTGACGCAAAACCATTTTCAGTTTTGCCGGTAATGCTCTTATTCTTGAGGCACGCATGTCTTCTTCTGTTTCTCCGCTTGCACCAAAACATTATCCTGCCATGCCGGTGATTACCGGTGTGCGAATGGCAACTGCTGAGGCGGGAATTAAATATAAAAACCGAACAGACGTGCTGATGATGGTTTTTGATAAGCCTGCTTCTGTTGCCGGTGTTTTCACCCGCTCCAAATGCCCGTCTGCACCGGTGGATTTTTGCCGCGAGAGCCTGAAACACGGAACAGCCAAAGCGGTGATCGTCAATTCCGGTAATGCCAATGCTTTTACCGGTAAAAAAGGTCGTGAAACAACAACAGCCACAGCCAAAGCCGCTTGCGAAGCGCTGGGCTGTGAGGCGCACGAAATCTTTCTCGCTTCAACCGGTGTGATCGGCGAGCCGCTGGATGCCGGTAAATTTTCGCATCTCTTCGGCGATATGAATGCGCGTGCCGATAATAATGGCTGGCTGGAAGCGGCCAAAGCGATCATGACCACGGATACTTATCCGAAAGTGGCAACGGAAACCGTGCTGCTTGGCAGCGTGCCGGTTACGATTAATGGCATCGCCAAAGGTGCCGGTATGATCGCGCCGGATATGGCGACCATGTTGTCTTTTGTGGTGACAGATGCGCCGATCGCCTCTGATGTCTTGCAGGGACTGCTGTCCAAGGCGGTGGATTCCAGCTTCAATGCCGTGACCGTGGATAGTGATACTTCCACGTCTGACACGCTGATGCTGTTTGCAACCGGCACAGCCGCAGAGCGCGGTGCCGTTGCTGTAACATCAGCTGATGATGATCGTCTTGCAGAATTTGATCGTGCTTTGCGTAAGCTTCTGAAAAATCTGGCACTGCAGGTCGTGCGCGACGGTGAAGGCGCACGCAAAATGCTGGAAATCACCGTGAAAGGTGCGGTTTCTGACGTTTCTGCCAAGCGCATTGGTCTGTCGATTGCCAATTCCCCGCTGGTGAAAACCGCTGCTGCCGGTGAAGATGCTAACTGGGGACGTGTGGTGATGGCTGTTGGTAAGGCGGGTGAACCGGCTGACCGTGATCGTCTGGCCATCAGTTTTGGTAATATCCGCGTGGCGGTTGATGGTGAACGCGATCCTGATTATTCAGAAGCCGCGGCTTCTGCCTATATGAAGGGTGAGGATATTCTCATCACGGTTGAGCTTGGTATGGGCGAGGGCACAGCTACGGTCTGGACCTGTGATCTGACCAAGGAATATGTGGCCATTAATGGTGATTACCGGTCGTGATATCTGAAATCCGCCAGTTTGAAGAGCTTGGTTTTCATGCATGGCCCGCTTTGCAGGTCACGCATTTCGGGGACTGGGCTGTTCAACTGACACCTTACTATCCGTCAAAACGCGGCAATTCGGTCAATCTGCTGAACCCGGCGGATGATGCGGATCTGGCGCAGCGGGTGGAGGCCTGTGAAGCGCTGTTTACAGCGCAGGGCAAACAGCCGGTTTTCCGGCTGACACCGCTGGCACCGCCCGCATTGGCCGATTATCTGGTAAAGCGCGGCTATACGGCCACGGGCGCATCATCGGTTATGGCCT
>NZ_ANNO01000283.1:0-13417 GCF_000409565.1 Pseudochrobactrum sp. AO18b | reverse complement strand
CCCCGCAGCCACGTCTGCCGTTACGGCTTGTGCAGTTTCGTGACGGGCAGGAGATTGGTTATAGCCGGATTTCCGGTGCGTTTCATGATCGCCCTGAGCCGCAGGTGGAGGGGCTGGCGGAAGTTCTGCGTTCAATCAAGCCGCAGAAATATGTCATTGCCGGATTTTCCGGTGCTGAACCTGCTGCAACACTGCTTTGTGTGAGTGAGAACGGCTATACCGGTCTGCTGGATTTGTGTATTGGTGAGGCGTTCAGGCGGCGTGGTTTTGCAAAAGCACTGGTGCTGAATGAGATGGCGCAGGCTTTATCCCGCGGCGATCATTGTTTCTGGTTGCAGGTGGAAAGCGCGAATGCAGCAGGGCGTGCTTTGTATCAGGGTTTAGGCTTCACCACTGTCTATGATTATATTTATTATTGCAGATAGGTAGTATTTGATGACTGAGGGCAAAAAGATTGTGCTGGTGGCAGCCTGTGCGCTGATTGATACGGATGGCCGTATTTTGCTGGCGCAGCGCCCTGAGGGTAAGAATCTGGCCGGTCTTTGGGAATTTCCGGGCGGTAAAGTTGAAAGCGGTGAAACACCGGAAGATGCGCTGATCCGTGAATTGCAGGAAGAGCTGGGCATCATCACCAAACATGCCTGCCTCGCACCGCTGACTTTTGCCAGTTATACATATGATAAATTCCATCTGCTGATGCCGCTTTATATCTGCCGGCGCTATGAGGGCATTGCCCGCTCGATGGAAGGGCAGGCGCTGAAATGGGTCAAACCAAAAGACCTGCGCTCCTATCCGATGCCGCCTGCCGATGAGCCGCTGATCCCTTTCCTGATGGATCTCCTGTAATCCTCCAGCGCATCCTTGATAATTGCCGGTTATTTTTGGTCGTAAGACGGGTTTTTACGATTTTGTTAAGGGATGATTCACTGACATGCCGCATGGTGGGATCATCGCGCCGGAGTATGACGATGAGCAGCAATCGCAGTCAGTATCAGTCAGAATTTCTGACAGACTTTTTTAAAGATGATGAAGAGACAAAATCGGGCTTTATGCCTGTTGCCAAAAGCGGCTTTGTCCGTTGCATTTTGCTGTTCGGTTCCGCAATTCTCGCATTGACGCTGGTCATCGTGCCGGTGCTGAGCCAGAAAGCCAACAAACAGACTGCGCAATCGCTGTTTCCTGCCGGTGTGGATATGATGTCCACCGGTTCTATTCAGCGCGGCAATACTGACAAAGCCTATATTGAGCGCAAAAGTCTGCTGCAATCCTCACCGGAAGCAGTTTGCGTGATTGCCCGTGACGGCTCACAGCAGGGCGACTGCTGATCTTTCTTGTTACTTTTTCGGTTCTTTTTCCGTAGCAAGCAGGGCTTCAGCCAGTGAAGCCTTGGCCGATCCGGGTTTCAACGGCTGCTGCTGCGAGGCATGCGGTGCCCAGCCGGACATCCAGATGAATGAGAATGTTGCGCGGATGCGTCCGTCGGGATCGCTGAAGCGCTCGGCATAAATCTCCGCAGCCCGCATGAACAGACGACGGCCAACCGGTTTGCGCGAGCGGCCGGTGAGAATATTGGTCATGCCCATGGCGCGGATATCCGCCATCAACGCAAACATATTGTCATAGCGCACTGTGACATTTTCAATATCCGTTACCGGCAGCGCAAAACCGGCACGCTGCAACAGGGCACCACCATCACGCACATCGGCAAAAGGCGCCACACGCGGGCTGACGCCGCCGGTCAGCTCAGACTCGGCCTGCAACAGCGATTCACGCAGCTCTCCGAGTGTGCCGGCACCCGCCATGCAACCGAGAAACAATCCGTCAGGCTTCAGCGCCTGTTTGATCTGCATCATCAGTCCCGGCGTGTCATTGGTAAATTGCAATGACAGCAGTGAGATAATCAGATCTGCGCTGTGTGGCTCAAGTGGCAGATATTCCGTGCTGTCTTTTGACTGATAGTCAACGCTTTCAATCACTTCTGCCTTGCCGGATTGCTGCAAAGATAAAGCAGCAGACGGCGTATAGGGATTGACGATCACAGCGCGGGAAAACTGACGTTCAACCGTTGAAAGCCGGTCTTCCAGATCCTGCACCGTGCGCTCCAGCAGAAAATCCGCACCACTTACATTGCGTTGTAGCGCCCGTTTCAGGCGCTGTTGCAGCAATGCGCTGTCGAAAATAGTATTTGGTGTGGTTTCTGTTGCTGGCATTTTTCGTATCCCGATATCAGGCACCGTTCACTGGGCAGAGATTTCTCTGGACTACACCGGTGCATCTGGCATGGTGATGTAAATGCGTTCAATCGGGGGCGAATGCAATGGGGGAATTGCCGCTTTCTCATGAAACTGTTGTGAGACGGGAGAGGTGGATACGCTTTTGGGATTATGCAGGCGCTGGTTTGAAAGCTCTGCCGGACAGGATTTTTCCGGCACTTTGTGAGGGGTGTGACAGCGCTGTTTCACAGGCAGGCACTTTATGCGGAGCTTGCTGGAGTGAGATGCGTTTTCTGGAAGCGCCGTTGTGTCCGGTGATGGGCACGCCCTTTACTCATGATTTTGGCGCACATTTTCTCTCTGCCGAGGCGATTGCCGATCCGCCGCCTTTCCGGCACTTGCGCTCTGTTGCCTGTCACGATGGTTCAGCCCGTCATGCCGGTATTTCGCTGAAATATTATGACCGGCTTGATCTCGCCCCATGGATGGCACGCTGGATGCAGCGGGCGGGGCATGAATTGCTTGAGGATTGTGATGTGATTATTCCGGTGCCGCTGCATCGCAAACGTTTGTGGAAACGCCGTTATAATCAGGCCGCAGAACTGGCGCGGGTTCTGGGGCGGATCAGCGGCAAAACCTATGAGGCTACAGCCTTGCAGCGTATCAAGGATACACGGCAGCAGGCAGAGCTGAACCAGTCCGAGCGGCTGCGCAATGTGGCGGGAGCCTTTCGGGTGTCGGAGGCAGGGCGAAGCAGCGTGCAGGGGCGCACTGTGTTGCTGATTGATGATGTTTATACCACCGGTGCAACGGTGAAGGCCGCATGCCGTGCTTTGCTGAGAGCAGGAGCGGCAGAAGTGGATGTGCTGACTTTCGGCAGGGTACTGCCTGACCGGATGAGATAATTACGCTCTAGTCGTGACAACAAACCAGCAGCAAATGCTTGGATGATTGTGCAGGCATGGTTATATAGAGTTGAAACTCTGGAGACTCTTGAAATGAATGTTGAAATTTATACCCGTGACGGCTGTGGTTACTGCGCACGTGCAAAACAATTGCTGAATGAACGCGCGCCTGGCTACACGGAATTTAATGCGAGTGTTGATCCGAAATATCGTGAAGAAATGATGACCCGCTCCGGCGGTACAACATTTCCGCAGATTTTTATCGGTGATGTGCATGTCGGCGGTTGTGACGATCTTCATGCGCTGGATCGTGCAGGCAAGCTGGTTACTCTGCTGGAAACCGGTAAAGCAGACTAATCTATAAGGCATAAAAGGGAGAATAATGTCGATGGTTAAAGTTGCAGCAGTACAGATGCGCTCAGATGGCGATATGTCCGCCAATATTGAAGCCCTCAGCCGTATGGTCGGAGAGGCTGCCGCCCAAGGTGCGCAATATGTGCAGACGCCTGAAAATACCGGCATTATTCAGAATGACCGTGCGCTTTACCGTGCCAGTCTTCATGCGGAGCAGGATGATCCTGTGGTGCGTGAAGCTTCGGTTCTGGCAAAGCGTCACGGCATTCATCTCCATATCGGTTCCACGCCGATTAAACTTGAGAGCGGGCTGATCGCCAACCGTGCTTTTGTTTTTGCGCCGGATGGCTCAAAAATCACCACTTATGACAAGATCCATATGTTTGATGTGGATCTGGATAATGGTGAGAGCTGGCGTGAATCCGATACGATTTCGGCAGGGGATCGCGCAGTGGTAGCGGAACTGCCATTTATGAAACTCGGATTGGCAATTTGCTACGATATCCGCTTTCCGCAGCTGTTTCAGGCGCAGGCCAATGCCGGTGCCAATGTGATTTCCGCGCCTGCTGCTTTCACCCGTCAGACCGGTGAGGCGCATTGGCATATCTTGCAGCGGGCGCGTGCCATTGAAAATGGTGCCTTTCTGATTTCTGCTGCGCAGGGCGGCCTGCATAACGGCAATCGCCAGACCTATGGTCATACAATTATTGTTTCGCCATGGGGCAAGGTTCTGGCAGAAGCCGATCATGACAATCCGGCAGTGATTTATGCGGATATTGATGTGGCGGACAGTGCTGCTGCCCGCAATAAAATCCCGAATTTGAAAAATGCGCGGGAATTCAAACTGGAAACCATTGTCGCGGAAGGTGAAACGATCAAGGCATGATGCGGTTTTCTCTGCACTGTGACCAGTCCCATGAATTTGAGGGCTGGTTTCGTAATAATGAGGATTTCGACAGCCAGACCGCACGCGGTCTGGTGCAGTGCCCTGTTTGTCATTCGCCAAATGTGAATAAGGCGCTGATGGCACCGTCCGTCACCACCGGTCGCACCAAAGAGAAAATTGCTGCGACCATGGGTGAAGCCCAGCGCAAATTGCTGGATGAGATGCGTGAGATCAGCCGCAAGGTGAAAGAGAATGCCGATTATGTCGGCGATCGTTTTGCCGAGGAAGCGCGTAAAATTCACCATGGTGAAACGGAAGAGCGCGGCATTTACGGTGAGGCAACGAAGGATGAAATCACATCGCTCGTTGAGGATGGTGTGGAGATTCTGCCGTTGCCGGTGTTGCCTGAGGATTATAATTGAACCGTGCCGGTTCAATGGCTGAAGACTATAACTGATCCGCATTATACGGATCAGTTCTCTCCCAGTCTAATTCAGCGTCTCTGCGCCAGAACCATATAATTTACATCGAGATCGCGTGAGCGGCTCCATGTATCATTGAGCGGATTATAGCTCACACCGGTTTTTTCCAGCACAGTCAGACCGGCAGCCTGCAATGGTTTTTCCAGCTCTTCAGGACGCACCAGTTTTTCATATTGGTGGGTGCCTTTCGGCAGCCAGCGCAGCACATATTCTGCGCCGATAATCGCCAGACCCCATGCTTTGAGTGTGCGGTTGATGGTGGCAACAAACATCAAACCCTGCGGCTTGACCATTTTCGCAGTCGCCGACATGAACAGATCAACGTCGGAGACATGCTCAACCACTTCCATATTCAGCACGATATCAAATTGTTCACCGGCATCAGCCAGATCTTCTGCTGTGGTGGCACGATAATCGATTTCAATGCCCATTTCCGCAGCATGGATTTTGGCGACTTCAATATTGGTGGTTGAGGCATCGGCACCGATAACTGTTGCGCCAAGACGTGCCATCGGTTCGCAAAGCAGACCGCCGCCGCAACCAATATCCAGAATGCGCAGGCCTTCCAGCGGTCTGGCTGCCAGCGGATCACGGTTGAAATGCTTGCAGATCTGTTCTTTCAGGTATTCCAGACGGGTCGGGTTGAATTTGTGGAGCGGGCGGAATTTGCCCTGCGGGTTCCACCATTCGCTGGCAATGCGCGAGAAATGCGCAACTTCAGCGGGATCAATCGTGGTACGGCCGGATACGGCTTCCGGTGGCTGTTGTGAGCCAGTATCTGTCTGTCTGGACGTGTCGGACATAGCTTTCTCCATTTCCTACCAATGGACTTGTCTGTTCATTGATGAAAGTCAAGTATCTTTTCGCCTGTTGCGCTTGCGAAGTGGTCATAATTTCGGTATGTCAGCATCACTTACCTGTCAGGAGTACCTCTCAGTACGATGGCAGGTTCCGTTGGTTCTCATTTTCATTTAGGATATGTCGACATAATGGCGCGCATTGTGATGAAATTCGGCGGTACTTCTGTGGCCGATCTTGAACGGATCCGGAATGTGGCGCGTCACGTTAAACGTGAAGTCGATTCCGGCAATGAAGTAGCAGTTGTGGTTTCGGCTATGGCCGGTAAAACCAATGAACTGGTTGCCTGGACGCGTGAAGCATCGCCGATGCATGATGCCCGTGAATATGATGCGATTGTTGCATCGGGCGAGCAGGTAACGGCCGGTCTTCTGGCGATTGTGCTGCAGTCTATGGGCGTGAATGCACGTTCATGGCAGGGTTGGCAGATCCCGATCAAAACCGACATGACCCATGGTGCGGCACGTATTACTGATATTGACGGTTCATTTCTGATTAAGCGCTTTGGCGAAGGTCAGGTTGCGGTGATTGCCGGTTTCCAGGGTATCAGCCCGGATAACCGTATTTCGACGCTCGGTCGCGGTGGTTCCGATACTTCGGCTGTTGCCGTTGCGGCAGCGGTTAAAGCTGATCGCTGTGATATTTATACGGATGTGGATGGTGTTTATACGACCGATCCGCGCGTGGAGCCTAAAGCCCGCCGTATGGCCAAGATTTCTTTTGAAGAGATGCTGGAAATGGCATCCCTTGGCGCTAAAGTGCTGCAGGTTCGCTCCGTAGAACTGGCCATGGTGCATAAAGTGCGTACATTTGTACGTTCAAGTTTTGAAGATCCGCATGCGCCGGGCATGGGTGATCCGCTCAACCCTCCCGGAACACTGATTTGCGATGAGGATGAAATCGTGGAACAACAGGTTGTAACTGGTATTGCTTTCGCCCGAGATGAAGCTCAGATCTCATTGCGCCGCGTGGCCGACCGCCCGGGTGTATCTGCGGCGATTTTTGTCCCGCTGGCTGAAGAACATATCAATGTTGATATGATTGTTCAGAATGTTTCCGAAGACGGTTCAAAAACCGACATGACCTTCACCGTTCCTTCCGGTGATATGGATAAGGCTGTGCATGCGCTGGATAAGGTAAAGGCCGAAATCGGCTGTGACTCTATCCAGTCGGAAACCGGTCTGGCAAAAATTTCGGTGATCGGCACCGGCATGCGTTCTCACGCAGGTGTTGCAGCGACTGCATTTAAGGCGCTGGCTGAAAAAGGCATCAATATTCGCGCAATCACGACCTCCGAGATTAAAATCTCGATCCTGATTGACAGCGCATATACAGAACTGGCGGTACGAACCCTGCATTCTGTTTACGGGCTGGATAAGCACTAGAGCGGTTTACGTCCAGATTGGATCAAAGCGCTCGCTCTAGATTCTTTATTTGGTCGCATTATCACTGCCGTCAAGTTGATCCAACTTGACTGTGAAATGCTCTAACAGCTGCGTAAATTATAAAGTTTCAGAAAGGCAGTGCTTCGCGGCACTGCCTTTTTTTCTACCTGTATTCTATTCATTTCTGTTGGGCGGCAACATTATACCAGGCCGTGTTGCGTTTAATCACATTCATGGCGCTCACTCTATCTCTTTGTTTTTACGCATGACACTATCGGAAAACCGGTACTCACTTTTCCGCGACATGCTATTATCTTTTCAGGGGTAAACAGAAATACAGGGTTTAGCTATGCAGCCATTGCATAGCTGGAGAGTAAGAATAAGAGCAGAGCGATCCGGTTCTGGTCAGATGCAGGCAGCGGGGCGAATAAAATCATTTTTGTTGATGGAGAGGCTTTAATCGGTTTATGCCCCATTTTAGACACGTAAACTGCAATAAGAGCACAATGAATAATAAGATTTGATAATTGTACTCTGGACGATTGTGAGAAAAATGCTCACAAGCAAACCAAACTGAGCTATGCACACAGCGGTGTGATTCGTGATCGGACTGGTCTTGTAGTATCAGGATGAAACAATGCCTGACCGGCCGATCGGAAAAGCGGTAAAAGCCGACGAGTAACCACATACATTGTGTATTGTGGTTTGAGATTGGCATGAGGCATATGGAGGAGCATTGAGACCCTATGCGTGAGCTGACAGCCGGACCCCGGATTTTGCTCAAGCGTCTTCGCGCTTTAATGGCGGAAGCGCTCGAACCGCAGGAACGTCTTGACCGTATCGTGCGCGAAATCGCGCAAAATATGGTGGCGGAGGTCTGTTCATTCTATGTGCTCCGATCTGATGAAATTCTAGAGCTCTATGCAACCGAAGGTCTGAATCCGCAGGCCGTGCATCTGGCGCAGCTGCGTCTGGGGCAGGGGCTTGTCGGTACGATTGCCGCAACCGCGCGCCCGCTCAATCTGACTGATGCGCAGAGCCATCCGGCTTTCACTTATCTGCCTGAAACCGGCGAAGAAATTTATAACTCCTTCCTCGGTGTGCCGGTATTGCGCGCAGGCCGGACGATGGGCGTTCTGGTTGTGCAGAACCGCACCAAACGGGCTTATCGTGAAGATGAGCTGGAAGCTTTGGAAACAACCGCCATGGTGCTGGCGGAAATGGTTGCCGCAGGCAATCTCACCCGTCTTGCGCGTCCCGGTGTGGAACTGACTAACGGGCGTTCTGTCAGCTTCAACGGTCATGCCTATAATGATGGCGTAGGCCTCGGGCACGTGCTGCTGCATGAGCCGCGCATTGTCGTAACCAATCTTTTTAATGAAGATATTGAGCATGAGATCACCCGCCTTGATGAGGCGATGGGGTCTTTGCGTCTCTCGATTGACGATATGTTATCGCGCCGCGATGTGGCGGTAGAGGGTGAGCATCGGGATGTGCTTGAAGCCTACCGGATGTTTGCCCATGACCGTGGTTGGATGCGCCGCCTTGAGGAAGCTATCCGCAATGGCCTGACCGCAGAAGCAGCGGTTGAAAAGGTGCAGAGCGATACGCGCGCACGGATGATGCATCTGAGCGATCCTTATATGCGTGAGCGTCTCAGTGATTTTGACGATCTTGCCAATCGTCTGATGCGGCAGCTGATGGGGTATGACCCGAAAACCGCTGCGGAAATGATGGCGAAGGATTCGATCATTGTTGCCCGCTCCATGGGGGCTGCGGAATTGCTGGATTATCCGCGCGAGCGTGTGCGCGGTCTGGTGCTGGAAGACGGTGCAACGACAAGCCATGTTGTGATTGTCGCGCGTGCCATGGGTATTCCGGTGGTCGGGCAGGCCAAAGGTGTGGTTGCACTGGCTGAAAATAATGATGCGATCATTATTGACGGCGAAGATGGCCGTGTTCATCTGCGGCCGCAGTCTGATGTTGAAGCGGCCTATGCGGAGAAAGTCCGTTTCCGCGCTAAAAGACAGGCGCTTTATCGTGAGTTGCGCGATAAGCCGACGATTACCAAAGATGGTCAGCCGGTTTCCTTGCTGATGAATGGCGGTCTGATTGTTGATTTGCCGCAGCTGAAGGAATCCGGTGCGGATGGTGTCGGCCTGTTCCGCACGGAACTGCAATTCATGGTGGCCTCTACTTTCCCGCGTTCCGGCCAGCAGGAAAAGCTCTATCGCGCAGTGCTGGAAGCGGCGGGTGATAAGCCGGTAACCTTCCGCACATTGGATATCGGCGGTGATAAGGTGCTGCCTTATTTCCGCTCCAACGCCCATGAAGAAAATCCGGCGATGGGCTGGCGGGCGATCCGCCTTGCTCTGGACCGGCCAGGTCTGATGCGTACGCAGTTACGCGCGCTGCTGAAAGCTGCGGGCGGTCGTGAATTGCGCATTATGTTGCCGATGGTGACAGAAGTGGCAGAGGTGAAAGCGACCCGCGAGATTATCGAACGGGAAGTTAATTACCTGACCCGTTTTGATTATCAGCCGCCGAGCAGCCTGAAAGTCGGGGCGATGATCGAAGTACCGTCACTGTTGTGGCAGCTGGATGAGCTGATGCGCGAAGTGGATTTCGCCTCGGTAGGGTCGAATGATCTGTTCCAGTTCATTATGGCTGTTGACCGTGGCAATGCGCAGATTGCGGATCGTTTTGACCAGTTGTCTCCGGCATTTTTGAGGGTGTTGCAGCAGATTGCCGAAGCGGGCAAGCGCCACAATAAACCGGTGACACTCTGCGGTGAAATGGCGGGTAAGCCATTAACGGCGATGATGCTGGTGGGGCTGGGCTTCCGCTCTATCTCAATGTCTGCGGCGGCAATCGGGCCGGTGAAAAATATGCTGTTGTCGCTTGATGCAGCGCAGCTGAATACGGTTCTGAGCGACCTCGTGCAGAGGCCTGATGCCAATGGATCAATCCGCGAGCATCTGGTTCGTTTTGCAGCTGAACAGGGCATTCCTTTGTAACAGACCACAAAAAGCGCTGACATTTGTGCAGAAAATTTCGCAATCAGGCATTTCCGTTTGATTGCGAAATGCTTTATGGGTGCCCTCATCAAGCTGAAAACTGAATTTCAGACATATAATTATATTATCAGGATTATCGCATGGTCGCGCTTCCGCAAGACAGAATGGATCAGTTGTTAAAGCATTTTGTCATGCTTGAAGCGCAGATGGCGAATAATCCTTCGCCGGAAACCTATGTCAAACTGGCGTCGGAATATTCCGAGCTGCAAGATGTGGCGCTGAAAATCCGTGAATTGCAGGCTGCCCGTCAGGAGCTGAGCGATCTGGTTTCCATGCGTGATGATACGTCAGGCGATGCAGAAATGCGCGCTTTGGCTGAAATGGAAATTCCGGATACGGAAGAAAAAGTCGAGGCGCTGGAAGCCGAAGTCCAGATTTTGCTGCTTCCGAAAGATGCGGCGGATGAGAAAAACGCTATTCTGGAAATTCGTGCCGGTACCGGCGGTTCCGAGGCGGCCTTGTTTGGCGGCGATCTCTTCCGCATGTATGAGCGTTATGCAGCGGATAAAGGCTGGCGTGTGGAAGTTGTCTCTGCCAGTGAAGGTGATGCCGGTGGTTTTAAGGAAATTATCGCGACAATTTCCGGTAAGGGTGTGTTTTCCAAGATGAAATTTGAATCCGGTGTGCATCGCGTACAGCGCGTGCCGGAAACAGAAGCCAGCGGTCGTATTCATACCTCGGCGGCAACGGTGGCTGTGCTGCCGGAAGCGGAAGATATTGATATTGAAATCCGCAATGAAGATATTCGTATTGATACGATGCGCGCGTCCGGTGCCGGTGGTCAGCACGTCAATACCACGGACTCGGCCGTACGTATCACCCATATTCCGACCGGGATTATGGTGGTGCAGGCAGAAAAATCGCAGCACCAGAACCGTGCGCGTGCGATGCAGATCTTGCGTGCCCGTCTTTATGACATGGAGCGCCAGCGTGCAGAGAGCGAACGCTCGGAAGCGCGGCGTAGTCAGGTGGGCTCCGGCGATCGTTCAGAGCGCATCCGCACTTATAATTTCCCGCAAGGTCGTGTGACGGATCACCGGATTAATCTCACACTCTATAAGCTTGACCGCGTGATGATGGGCGAGCTTGATGAGCTGGTGGATGCATTGATTTCGGATCACCAGACCGCATTGCTGGCGGAATTGGGTGATAATTGATCGCCGTTATGACTAAACCGGAAACTACAAATAATACGCTTGGTCAGCTTTTAGCCCATGTGCGGCTTGAGTTGCGACAGGCAGAAATTGACAGTGCCGAGCTGGATGCACGCCTGCTGGTGCAGCATTTTACCGGTGCATCGCTGACAGATTTTGTGATCCGTTCGGATACAGAAGTCGCGCCGGATGTGACGGAGCAAGTGCTGGGTGCAATGCAGCGCAGGCTGGCCGGTGAGCCGGTACACCGAATCATCGGTGAGCGCGAATTTTATGGTCTGAGCTTTAAATTAAATGCCGATACGCTTGAGCCGCGCCCTGATACAGAGGCGCTGATCGGGCTGGTATTGCCGTTTCTCGAACAGAGAAGCTCGGAAAAGGGCTTCGTTGATCTTCTGGATATGGGGACCGGTACGGGGGCAATTGCGATTACCCTGTTGCATGAAATAAAGACCGTGCGCGGTGTTGCTGTTGATATTGCTGAAGGCGCCCTGCAAGCGGCACGGATCAATGCAAAATTGGCGGGTGTTTCATCACGTCTGGCTGTTCTGAAAAGTGACTGGTTTGGTGCCGTTCGCGGAAAATATGACCTGATTGTCTCGAATCCGCCCTATATTCCGGCAAAAACAGTGCTTGAACTGGACAAGGAAGTTAAAGATTACGATCCGCGCCGTGCTCTGGACGGCGGAGAAGACGGATTAAATTTTTATCGTGCTCTTGCAAAGCACAGTGGCGCCTACCTACATGATAATGCTATAGTTGCTGTGGAAATCGGGGCAGGACAGGCGGATGATACGGAGGCAATTTTTGCACAATATTCATTCCGTCTGACAAGCGTAGCCGAAGATTTAGCCGGTCATAAACGGGCATTGTCATTTCAGCGTTGACTTTAATGTTTAATATGCCCAAAAAAGACTTGGAATTTACGGCAAACACGTCTAATTTCCTGTCACCGCTACTGCATCGCATGTCCTGTAGGATGGATGAAAGATGCGGTAACAATTCGGACTAATGCGTAATCTCATTTTTAAACCGGCAGCGATTTAAAGAATTATGCATTGGTATGTCGGACAGGGTTGTCAGCCTGAAATTATATGTTTGAATTTGTATCTTTATAAAACCGTGTCATGCGACGCGAAATTATGAGTGATTCAGACATTTTGATCAGCAGCTGCCCGGTGGTTTTTCAACCGACCTCCTTTGCGGAGTTGCTGACACGGCAGCACAAAACTTAAATTAAAATTATACGCTGAAAGTGCGGGGCGCGCTTTCTGTTATTGTAGTTATGAAGTCGCTCAGCCCTTTCAGCTGAAATGATTTCTTCGCCCCTAATCTGAAAAGAGATGAGTATGAGGCCAGGACAGCAGAACAGGCGCATGCGTGGACGGGGGAATAATAACCGTAAGGGCCCTAATCCTCTTTCCCGTAATTACGAAAGTAACGGACCTGATGTAAAAATCAGGGGTAATGCGCAGCATATTGCCGAAAAATATATGACTTTGGCCCGTGATGCGCAGGCGACCGGCGACCGGGTGATTGCAGAAAATTATTTGCAGCACGCTGAACATTACAATCGCATTATTCTGGCGGCACAGGCACAAAATCCTGCGCCGGTGCAGCGCGATGAAGCTTTTGATGATGACTTTGATGATGAAGAAGGTATGGAGCAGGGTCATTCCGGCCAGTCCGTATCGCATCAGGAAGTCTATGATGGCAGTGGCCCGCAGCCTGTGATCGAAGGCACGCCTGCTGAAGTGATGTATGGCGAAGAAAATTCCCGTTCTTCCAACCGTAATAACCGTCAGCAGAATAATCGTCAGGATCGCGGCGACCGTAATGATCGTAACGACCGCAACAATGACCGTCAGGGTCGCATGCAGCGTCCGCGCCGTCATCAGCGTCCGGAATATGGTGCAGATCAAGGACAGGAAGCGCCGGTTGCAGCCGCACAGGTGCCTTTTGACCAGTCTGCTGAACAGCCGGTTGTCACGTCAAATTTTGCTGAACCGGTTGTGACTGAAGTTGCGGAAGCGCCTGTTACCCGTCGTCGTCCGCGTGCCGCTGCGCCTGTTATGCAGGACGGTGATGATGCACCGGCAGTTG
>NZ_ANNO01000282.1:0-4759 GCF_000409565.1 Pseudochrobactrum sp. AO18b | reverse complement strand
GCTGAAGCAACCGGTGCGGATGAAGCACCGGCACCGCGCACCCGCCGTGTTCTGCGCCCGCGCCGCACGACAAGCCGTGCAGCGAAAGCTGATGGTGAAAATCAGGATCAGGATACCGCTTTTGCTGAAACAGAATAATCTGTTTGCATAAGAGAGAATAAAAACCGGCAGGGAAATCTGCCGGTTTTTTTATGTGCGGGCGGGCATGACTGCGGCTTTGCATAACTGCGGGCGGGGCTTAACCCCTGTTGTGATAATAATTTTTCACCTTCATGCTTTCAGCCCTTGCAGGGAGAGGACTATCGCCCCATATCCCTTGTGACAGGATGCCGGAGCAATTTATTCCATGCATTTCCAGTGAAACTGGTTCTGATTTTTGCCAGAATATTTTGTCCCGTTTATCTAAATCTGCTGAATAATGGTTCCTGCCTTTAAGGGGGAGCCGTCACCCATGATCTGCCGGTGCCTTGAAGGGCTGGCGGGCGAAAAGGAGACACTATGAATATTGAAAAATACAGTGAGCGCGTACAGGGTTTTCTCCAGTCAGCGCAAAGCTTTGCATTGAATTCTGATAACCAGCAATTTGCCCCTGAACATCTGCTGAAAGTTTTGGTGGATGATGAAGAAGGTCTGGCTTCTGGCCTGATCGAGAGGGCAGGCGGTCGCCTTGCTGATCTTAAGCTCGGATTACAGAGTGCCTTGGCTGCACTGCCGAAAGTAACCGGCGGTAGCGGGCAGCTATATCTGTCGCCTGCACTTGCAAAAATCCTGACCACTGCGGAAGAACTGGCCACCAAAGCCGGTGACAGCTATGTCACGGTTGAGCGTCTGCTCACCGCTTTCACACTGGAAAAAAGCGCAAAAACCTATGAAATTCTGACACATGCCGGTGTCACAGCCAAAGCTTTGAATGAGGTGATTAATCAGATGCGTAAAGGCCGGACTGCCGATAGTGCTTCTGCCGAAGCCAATTTCGAAGCGCTGAAAAAATATGCCCGTGACCTGACCGAGGATGCGCGTTCCGGTAAGCTTGATCCGGTGATTGGCCGTGATGAAGAAATCCGCCGTACCATTCAGGTTCTGTCGCGTCGTACCAAGAATAATCCGGTGCTGATTGGTGAACCGGGCGTGGGTAAAACCGCGATTGCTGAAGGTTTGGCACTGCGTATCGTCAATGGAGACGTACCTGAATCGCTGAAAGACAAGCGGTTGATGGCGCTGGATATGGGCGCACTGATTGCCGGTGCGAAATATCGCGGTGAATTTGAAGAACGTCTGAAAGCTGTGCTGACGGAAGTTGAAGCGGCGGCCGGTGAAATCATCCTGTTCATCGACGAAATGCACACTCTGGTCGGTGCCGGTAAATCGGACGGCGCGATGGATGCGTCCAATCTGCTGAAGCCTGCGCTTGCCCGTGGTGAGCTGCATTGTGTTGGCGCGACGACACTGGAAGAATACCGCAAATATGTTGAAAAAGATGCGGCGCTTGCCCGTCGTTTTCAGCCGGTATTTGTCAATGAGCCAACCATTGAAGATACGATCTCGATCCTGCGCGGTCTGAAAGAAAAATACGAGCAGCACCACAAAGTGCGTATCTCGGATTCTGCTCTGGTATCAGCCGCAAGCTTATCGAACCGCTATATCACTGATCGTTTTCTGCCGGATAAGGCGATTGACCTTGTGGATGAAGCGGCTGCGCGTTTGCGTATGCAGGTGGATTCCAAGCCGGAAGAGCTGGACGAGATGGATCGCCGTGTCATGCAGCTGAAGATTGAGCGTGAAGCGCTCAAGCTGGAAACGGATACGGCTTCGAAAGACCGGTTGCAGCGTCTTGAAAAAGAACTGACCGATCTGGAAGAGGAATCCGCTGAACTGACCGCCAAATGGCAGGCAGAAAAGCAGAAACTCGGCCATGCGGCAGATCTGAAAAAGCAGCTTGAAGATGCGCGTAATGCTCTGGCCACTGCCCAGCGTAATGGTGAGTTCCAGAAAGCCGGTGAACTTGCCTATGGTACGATCCCGCAACTGGAAAAACAGCTGAGCGATGCGGAAGCACAGGAAAATACCGGCACAATGCTGGAAGAAACTGTGTCGCCGGATCATATTGCGCAGATCATTTCCCGCTGGACCGGTATTCCGGTTGACCGGATGCTGGAAGGCGAACGGGAAAAACTGCTGCGGATGGAAGACGAACTCGGCAAGCGGGTGATCGGTCAGGGTGAAGCGGTGCAGGCGGTCTCGCGTGCGGTGCGTCGTGCCCGTGCCGGTCTGCAGGATCCGAACCGTCCGATCGGCTCGTTCATCTTCTTAGGACCAACCGGTGTTGGTAAAACGGAGCTGACCAAAGCTTTGGCCACATTCCTGTTTTCCGATGAAACAGCTATGGTGCGGATTGATATGTCCGAATTCATGGAAAAACACTCGGTTGCCCGTCTGATCGGTGCCCCTCCGGGCTATGTCGGTTATGAAGAAGGCGGTGTGCTGACAGAAGCTGTGCGTCGTCGTCCGTATCAGGTGATCCTGTTCGACGAGATTGAAAAGGCACATCCGGATGTCTTCAACGTGTTGTTGCAGGTGCTGGATGATGGTCGCCTGACCGATGGTCAGGGGCGTACGGTGGATTTCCGCAATACGCTGATTATCATGACCTCCAATCTTGGTGCGGAATATCTTGTTGCACTGAATGAAGATCAGGATGTGGATAGCGTACGTGAAGAAGTTATGGGCGTTGTCCGTGCATCTTTCCGTCCGGAATTCCTCAACCGCGTGGATGAGATTATTCTGTTCCATCGCCTGCGCCGCTCCGAAATGGGTGCGATTGTCGATATTCAGCTGGCAAGGTTGCAGAACCTGCTGAGTGACCGCAAGATCACGCTGGATGTTGAGGATGATGCCCGTAACTGGCTGGCCGATAAGGGCTATGATCCTGCTTATGGTGCCCGCCCGCTGAAACGGGTTATCCAGAAACAGGTACAGGACCCGCTTGCAGAGAAAATTCTCGGCGGCGATATCCTCGATGGTTCGGTTGTGGATATTTCGGCCGGATCAGACCGGCTGGTTTTCCAGCCTAAGCCGAAACACTGAGCTTCAGGGGTACAATACACCCTGATTGAGTGAAGAGATGGTAAGCGGCACTGCTGAATGCGGTGCCGCTTTTTCATGGGCGCTTTGGCTTTATTGAATTGTCGCATGCTCGCGGACGCTCAATGAGTCCATTGAGTTGCGTCATGCTTTATAAAAAATATCTGTTGCGGATTGTCTTCTTCATATGCAGTTAAGTTATTAACCATAAAAATGGCCTGATCTGTGACTAAGGCATTTCAGGTCAGGCGATTGGCTGAAGAAACAAGATTTGCGCTTTAAAGGGTGTGGTATGCATAAAATGCGGGGAATTCTACGGAAGACTTATCTCGGACTGTCGGTGACAGCGCTGACGGGTCTGACAGCGGCGACCGCTTATGCGTCCCCTTTTGATATTGGTGGTTCTGCTTCCGGTGAGGAGCGTCCTGTGTTGATGGCACAGCTTTATGATCCGGGTGAAGTTATTTATCAGGATAATAAAGTGCGGGTCTATATTGACGCTTCAGGGCGTCAGGTGACCATGGATAATAGCGGCAAGATTTTGCGTATTCAGGAACAGCCGGGCGGCTATCCGCAACAGCCTCCGCAGCAACCGGATTCTAATGATAACTGGACATTGAACGGACCGGTCGGTGGCGGCGTGCCTTATGACGGCTTTGCCAATGTGCCGGATGATGCCGGCACGGATTATTTTCCGGCAGCACCGCGCGGCAATACGGGTGTGAATAATGCTGCGGTTGACCGTTCTGCATTGCCGGATGTCGGTGCTGCACCGTCACCGGATGATAATGATTTCAAACCTGCGATTGAAGATCCTTACGGGCAATATCCGAACACGTCTTCCGGCATGTCCGGTTCGCAGACACCGTCAGTTGTGATGCCGAAAGGTCAGGGCGCAAAAGCTAAATTTGCAGCCTATCAGATCATGCTGGATCGTGCCGGTACATCACCGGGCGTGATCGACGGCAAAGCGGGCAGCAATGTTGACAAGGCGGCGGCATCTTATCTGGAAGTAACAGGTCTGAGCATTAATCCGGCAGATGAAACGCAGGTCAATGCCCAGCTCGAAGCCACAGGCGGCCCTGCTTTCACAGAATATACGATTACCAATGAGGATATCGGGCGCTTTTATCTGGCTTCTGTCCCCAATGATTACAGCGAGAAGGCAAAGCTGCCGGAAATGGCCTATGTCTCGCCGCGTGAAATGCTGGCTGAAAAATTCCACATTGATGAAAACTATCTTCAGGAAATCAATCCGGGGATCAGTTTCCGCCAGCCCGGTGAAGTGATCCGTGTGCCTAATCTGGGCAAGCAGAAGCGTGCGCCTATTGCCAAAATTATTGCGGATAAGGCGCGCAAACAAGTGCGCGGCTATGATGCAAACGGCAAACTGGTTGTGGCTTATCCGTCAACAATCGGCTCGGCAGATAATCCTTCGCCTTCAGGCATTGTGACAGTTGAGCGTATCGCGACCAATCCGAATTACACCTATAATCCGAAGATTAATTTCAAACAGGGTAATAATGACAAGGTGCTGATTGTGCCGCCGGGGCCTAACGGGCCGGTGGGCACTGTGTGGATTGCACTGTCAAAGCCGACTTATGGTATTCACGGCACCCCTGATCCGTCCCGTATTGGTAAAACAGCCAGTCACGGTTGTATCCGCCTTGCCAACTGG
>NZ_ANNO01000281.1:0-1976 GCF_000409565.1 Pseudochrobactrum sp. AO18b | reverse complement strand
GGCCTGAACGGCCGCTTTTTTATTCTATAAAATTATCAGCTTTTTGCCTGAGATGTATTGGCAACCTTGGCAGGGGCATCTCCCTTACCATCCAGCAGCTGATCAATACGGTTACGTTCACGCGTAAAGACTTCCAGCTGTTTTCCGCCCAGAGACTGGCTTTGCGGCATACGGATACGCATCGGATCAACTTTCGCGCCATTCACAATCACTTCATAGTGCAAATGCGGGCCGGTCGAGAGGCCGGTTGAACCGACATAACCGATCAGCTGTCCCTGACGAACACGTGCGCCGGGTGTAATGCCGGAAGCAATCGCGTTCTGGTGGTTGTAACTGGTCTGATAGCCGTTGCCGTGACGGATAATGGTCTGATTGCCGTAACCATTGGCCCAGCCGGCTTTTTCAACAACACCATTACCGGCAGCAAGAATCGGGGAGCCGCGCGGTGCGCGCCAGTCGACACCTGTATGCATGCGGACATAACCGAGGATAGGATGGCGTCGTCCGCCGAATGGCGAACCGAAGACACCGTTCGGAACCGGTTTACGGATCAGGAATTGCTGGGCACTGCGGCCATTCTCATCATAAAATTCCACGCTGCCTTCCGGCGACTGGTAGCGGTAGAATTTCTTGGTCGTGCCGCCCATATTGGCGCTGACATAGAGCAGCTGAGATTCTTCATTGGCGCTTTCGGAATCTTCCGGCAGGGAGAAGAATGCTTCAATCGCATCGGAGCGGGTGATCTTGGATTGCAGATCGACATCATTCGCCAGCATTTTTATCAGCTGCCGCGCCATATCATTGGTCATGCCATAGACAAGAGCTGCTTTATAAACGGCATCATAAACAGATGGCAGCTCACCGCGGATTGTCGGCGGCGGTGCATTATCATCAAATGCAGTTTGCAGAAGCGGGGTCATTTCCGGTTCATCAGACGGAACATATTGGTTTTGGTCATCAAGAGCGACCGTAACAATATGGGTTGTTCCGTTATAGAGTGTCACACGGACAATATGATCTTCTTCTTCAGAAGAGGTCACGCCCACACGCAATACGCTGCCAGCCTTCAGGCGCGGCGAATTCATCAGCTTGCTCAGGGCTTCAGCAATATTATCCGCATCTTCCCCCTCATAGCCGCTCTTATTCAGAGCATCGATGATTTTCGAATCCGAACGGAAAGGAATAATATCTTCGGAGAAGCCGGTATTGGTTTCGCCATCGAGAAGGCGGTTGCTGACGCTGACATTCTCCTGCGTGATACGCACGCCAAGCGGTTGTGTCAGCGTATAAGGGGAGTCACCACTATTACCAAAGCGCAGCGGATCGACATAATGAAGAGACGCGATCTGCACATCGCCGTCGGTCAGCAGCTGACCGGTGCTGCGGACGACTTTTTCAACTTCGTCGCTGGTCAGATCAGATGCTGAATCATAATTTCCGGCATTAACTGGAAAATCGATCGTACGCAGACTGATTTCACTTTCAACCTTCGCACCGTAAATTTGTCCGGTACTCGCAGCCTGCACCTGTTGTTTAGCGCCGTCAGAGAAAACAGCCATAGCATCAAATGCCGGATATTGGCGGCTTGCCGGATGATCGGCGGCCAAAGCCATACGGACATATTCAAAAGGTTTGGTACGGATAACCTCGCGCTCACCAACTTTCTGCATGGTTGAAACTTCCATGCGGCGGCGGTCGCGGCTTTTTTGTTTGGTGACAGTTGCAATAACGCGGTTGCCCTTGGTGCTGTCCTGAGTATCCGATTTCGCCGGCATTTCTTCTTTTGTAACAAGCTCCGGAGGCGTCGCTAATTGCTGACGTCCGTCGAGTGCTGCAAAGAGTGCAACACCAATGAGTAATGAGGCTGTAATGCCGGTCAGAAAAGTACCGGCCAGCCACCGCGCAGAAACCTCACGCCGATCCGGTGGTCCGCGACGCCCGTCCGTGATGAGCGGCGGCTCATCTCCGGGGTCGCT
>NZ_ANNO01000280.1:0-2315 GCF_000409565.1 Pseudochrobactrum sp. AO18b | reverse complement strand
GCTGGCATGCCGCCGTCTTTCTTCGGCAGTTCAGCAATCATGGCTTCGGTGGTGATCATCAAGCCAGCGATAGAAGCTGCGTTCTGCAGAGCAGTACGTACAACCTTAACCGGATCAACAACACCAGCTTTAATCAGATCGCCATATTCGTTGGTTGCAGTGTTGTAACCAAAGGTTTCGGAAGCGTTTTCGAGGATTTTACCAACGATTACGGATGCTTCTTCACCGGCGTTTGTGGTGATCTGACGGGCAGGAGCCTGGATCGCACGACGGATGATGTTGATACCGGCGTCCTGATCAGCATTGATACCTGTAACGGTAATCTTGGCCGATGCGCGGAGCAGGGCAGTACCGCCACCAGGTACGATACCTTCTTCAACCGCAGCGCGGGTTGCGTTCAGAGCATCGTCAACGCGGTCTTTGCGTTCTTTAACTTCAACTTCAGTTGCACCGCCAACGCGGATAACTGCTACACCGCCGGCGAGCTTGGCAAGACGTTCCTGCAGCTTTTCGCGGTCGTAGTCGGAAGAAGTTTCTTCGATCTGCTGTTTGATCTGGCCAACGCGGGCTTCGATTTCAGCTTTCGAACCGGCACCATCAACAACAGTTGTGTTTTCTTTGGTGATCGCAACTTTCTTCGCACGGCCGAGCATGTCGAGGGTCACGGATTCCAGCTTGATGCCGAGATCTTCGGAGATAACCTGACCACCGGTGAGGATAGCGATATCTTCGAGCATTGCCTTACGACGATCGCCGAAGCCAGGAGCCTTAACAGCAGCGATTTTCAGGCCGCCGCGCAGCTTGTTAACAACCAGAGTTGCCAGTGCTTCACCTTCTACGTCTTCAGCGATGATGACGAGTGGCTTGGAAGTCTGAACAACAGCTTCGAGAACCGGCAGAAGAGCCTGCAGGTTGGAAAGCTTCTTTTCGTGCAGAAGGATGTAAGCGTCTTCCAGTTCTGCAACCATCTTTTCTGGGTTGGTTACGAAATACGGAGACAGGTAGCCGCGGTCAAACTGCATACCTTCAACAACTTCCAGCTCGGTTTCAGCTGTCTTGGCTTCTTCAACAGTGATAACGCCTTCGTTGCCGACTTTCTGCATCGCTTCCGCAATCATGCGGCCGATTTCAGCTTCGCCGTTAGCGGAGATGGTGCCAACCTGAGCAACTTCTTCAGAAGTGTTGATTTTCTGAGCTTTGCCAAGGAGGTTTGCAACAACTTCAGTTACAGCCAGATCAATACCGCGCTTCAGATCCATCGGGTTCATGCCGGCAGCAACAGCTTTTGCGCCTTCCTGAACGATCGCCTGACCGAGAACAGTAGCGGTTGTTGTACCGTCACCGGCAGTGTCATTGGTCTTGCTTGCGACTTCGCGCAGCATCTGTGCGCCCATGTTTTCGAACTTGTCTTCAAGTTCTACTTCTTTGGCAACCGATACACCGTCTTTGGTGATGCGTGGCGCACCGAAAGATTTGTCGATAACAACGTTACGACCTTTAGGGCCGAGCGTTACTTTAACAGCATCTGCAAGGATATCGACGCCGCGCAGCATTTTTTCGCGCGCTGAACGACCGAATTTTACGTCTTTAGCAGCCATTTTTCTCTCCTGGAGCCTGAGGTCTTGCCTTCAAGGCTTCCCGATTTGAACTGTTGAAAAGGGATGGTGAATAAGCCCGGGCTATGAACCGCTCAGGCTAAATCGAAAATCAGGCGATGATTCCGAGAATGTCGGATTCTTTCATGATCAGCAGGTCTTCGCCGCCGATCTTCACTTCTGTGCCGGACCATTTGCCGAACAGAACGCGGTCGCCAGCTTTAACGTCCAGAGCAACCAGCTTGCCGCTTTCATCGCGGTTACCGGAACCAACGGCGACAACTTCGCCTTCAGACGGCTTTTCTTTGGCTGAATCAGGAATAATGATGCCACCGGCTGTCTTTGCTTCCGATTCTACACGACGAACGACAACGCGGTCATGAAGAGGGCGGAAATTGATCTCTGCCATGGATATAACCCTTGAAAATACGCCTTGAAATAAGGCAGCAAAATGAGTTGAAGGCCTTTCGGCCCGTGGATTATTAGCACTCTCTTTGTGTGAGTGCTAACGTGCTTTTGATATAGGAAAGAGCCGTTTCGGAGTCAAGGTTTCCGGCGGGCATAAAAGACAATATTGCCGGTGATAAACCCTGTAAAAACTGACAGGGGGCATCGTAAATCAAATGCTTAGGCACAAATATGATGCCCGTGCTGCGGATTTATAAGTGCCTGACGGCAACAAATTTTTATGTCTCGCAAGGGTGTTGTCGTGTTTCAGAT
>NZ_ANNO01000279.1:0-9383 GCF_000409565.1 Pseudochrobactrum sp. AO18b | reverse complement strand
GGCGGGCTCTGTGCAGCCGCGCCGTGGTTTTTCTCATCAATCAGCGGACAACACGCAGATTGGATAATTCATCCGCAATTTCACGGAATGTCTGTTCCAGATTGCCGCCGGTTGTATTCCAGAAAAGTTTTGCCCGCTGGGTAGGAAAGTCCTTATCAAATCGCACCCGAGATTCTGAGGCGCATTGTTTCATAGTTTCCATCTGCTTGCGATCTGTCGCATTGTTCTGCCGCAGATCAAGCGCAACAGTCATCACCATGATTTTGTCCTGTTTTGCAAGCTCGCACAATTTTTTGAAGCGCGCATTCAGTGCTTCAGTATAATAGGCATTGTCATGAACATTGCTGGCGCCGCGTGCTTCCTGAAAAATACGTGTTCTGTCGTAGGATTTAGTTGTAACTGCGGTATATCCCAGTGAAGAATAGTTGGATATGTTGTTTGCATAGTCTGTACCGCCGAGTGAGTTGTAACGGTAATAAGTGTTGGCACCATCGGTCAGAACAATGACGACTTTATCATTGCCCCGCTCCGAAATTGCTCTTCCGCCTGCAAATGGCGAATTCTGGATAAGTGTTCTCCAGCCCCAGACCATACCTTCCGGCACATTTGTACCGCCATCCGGTTGCATTTTGGCAATGGCATTTTTTACCGTTCTCAGGCCATTGTCAGTTGTTACATCTGTAAGTGTAGTGATCGGCGTTGTTGTGCAGCTGTAATTCGGACCGGATGTTCCTTCACCAGACGTGTTTTGCGCGATGTAGTATTTTTTCAAATCCCGTTGCATCGTTTGATAGCTGTCGTAGCGTCCCCCGTTATCCGACCACCAATGGTTCAGAGAGCGGCTGGTGTCATATTCATCGGGGGCGAACATCGGCACATACATCGTGTCAGGCTTATCAATCGTCGGGCGATCAGCATTAATGCCGTACTCTCCGGGGCGTGCTTCTACACAACCTTTCCAGCTTGTATATGTTCTGCCACGTGTGGTTTGCATGTCATTATACAGGCTGAACCGCGTGAAATAATGGCCGTTTTCGCTTCCCCAACCAGACCCTTGTTTAAAATAAGCACCATCACGAAGAATGATATTTTTATTGTACCCGACATTGATAGGGTTGTTTGCCGTGGGCATGGTGAAGTTTTCATAATGAACCGGCGAAATGCCGGTCTGATCCATCCATAGCTGGGTCTGGTTTTCAGGGCCGATATTGACTGAGGCAGCAAAAGGAACCAGGGAAAACTGTACCGGATTTTCAAGATGCGTTATAAGCTTGGCCTGTTCTGCCAGCTTGTCTACAAGTTGAGTGGATGCCTGCTTAAGTAAATCTATGCGTTTGAGACCTGAGCCCGAACCGGGGTCAGCCATCGAGCCGGAATTATCAAGGACAAGAGCGACTTCCAGAGTATTCTTAAGACGTACAGTTGCAGACATTGAAAAAGTATATTTATCCCAGTCAACTTCATCTTTCGTCATTGCCATTACGGCTCTTCCGTAAAATGAAATATAACGGAAGGATGCGCCGGCAACGATTTGCTGGTCTGAATCGCGACCTTTAGGAAACTCCAGAGTAAACTGAGTTTTGTCCGGTTCGATGGCACGCAGATTAGCATCAAATATTTTTTTGCCGAATGCCCGGATCTGGCTTTCTTCCGAAACGACAGTGAAGCGTTTACCGACAGCCAGCGCAGCGGCATCAAGTGACTGCTGAACATTTCCGCGCACACGCATCAGATTGGCAGTGTCAATCGCCAGCATCATTGCAAAAAGAATAGGCGGAAGCATCAATGCGAAAAGCGGGGCAATAGCGCCGGTCTGGTTTCTGCGAAGCCGCATTATCAGTGCAGAAAAACTGCCGGATCGCTGTTTTGGGCTTTTTACGCAACGCATAGTCTCTCCTGCCGGCACAGGCCGGAACATAGTCTTCTTATTGTCCGTCTGTTTCCGGTCGCGTGACGTTTCAGAAAACGGCAGACATGACCGGAAACGCGATTCAATCTTTTCATTCTCTCTGATGGTAATGGATTGGTTCTAACAAGCCGTCACGAAACACAGTAAAAAAACTGGGTACAGGGTAGAGTTAATGAAATATGAGCGGCATGGTTCCGTGCTGCGTCAAAATATAAACAGTGTTGTGATATTTTCGCTCACGTAAAACGGGTGACATATGCTGCCTGTTGGTTTAGAGCATTTATAAAATCCGGCGCCTGAAGCTTTGGCCTCAACCGCGTCTTCTATGCAGATCCGTGCGCGCGAATGCTGCGCCTGTGCTCCGTTTAGCCGCGGAGATAATTGATTTAAGGATAGTTTTATGCTGCATCCGGCGAAACTCGATGATCTTTTTGACCGTTATGATGTGATCTTCAGTGATGTCTGGGGCGTGTTGCATAATGGGGTGGAAGCCTATCGTCCGGCTGCGGATGCTCTGAAACGTGCCCGTGAAGCCGGTGTCAAAGTAGTGCTGATTACCAATTCGCCGCGCCCTTTTCCCGGTGTTGCCGCACAGATGGAAATGATGGGTATCACCAATGAAAGCTACGACCAGATCGTGACATCCGGTGATGTTACCCGCGACCTGATCGCTGCAGGCCCGCGTAAAATCTATCATCTGGGGCCTGAGCGCGAATTGGCGATTTATGACGGGCTGGATGTGGAGTTGGTTGAAGAATATGAGGCATCCGGTGTTGTCTGTACCGGTCTGGTCGATGACGAAGTGGAAAAGCCGGAAGATTATGCCGAACTGCTGCAGCGTTTCCGTTCGCGCAATCTGCCATTCATCTGCGCCAATCCTGATATCGTTGTGGAACGTGGCACCCGCCTGATCTGGTGTGCCGGTGCACTGGCGCGTGATTATACGCAGCTCGGCGGTCGCACACTTATCGCCGGTAAGCCGCATCACCCGATTTATGCGGCCGCAATGCAGGCCGCAGAAAAGCTGACCGGCAAGTCTGTTGATAAATCCCGCATCCTTGCTATCGGTGACGGTATGCTGACCGATGTGAAAGGTGCGCAGAATTACGGCGTGGATGTTTTGTATATTTCCGGCGGTATTCACGCGGCTGATTATGTGGCTAAGGGCGAAGTCGATCACGACAAGCTGCTGGCATTTCTTGGCCGTCACGGTGAGGCGCCGGCAGCAGTGATGCGTTATCTGGTGTGATTGCCGGAAGTTTTTAATCCCTGAACAACTGATCTGAAACAACTCAATGACTGCGATGCCTTCAGAATTTGCTGCAAAATCCGCAATTCTTCGTCTCACCTGCGGTGTGAACGGCAGTGAGCCGCTGCCTGCGCATATGCGCGGCGGTGTGGTGGCGATCGGCAATTTTGACGGTGTGCATCGCGGTCATCAGGCTGTGCTTGAGAAAACCCTGCAACTGGCCAAAGAGCGCAATTGTCCGGCAGTTGTGCTGACATTTGAGCCCCATCCGCGCAGTTTTTTCAATCCGGATCAGCCGGTTGACCGCCTGACTGATGCGCAGGAAAAAGCGGCTATTCTGGGTTTGCTCGGTTTTGATGTTGTGGTGGAGCAGGGCTTTGATGCCGGATTTTCCTGCCTGAGTGCGCAGGAATTCATCGATCAGGCATTGATCGAACGGCTGGGTGCATCGGAAGTCATTACCGGTGTTGATTTTCACTTCGGCAAAAAGCGGCAGGGCAATCCGGAGTTTTTGAAACGGGCGGGTGAGAAACACGGTTTCGGCGTGACACTGATTGAGCCTTTTACAGATGAAGGCGGCGAGGTGGTTTCCTCCTCGCGCATTCGCTCCCATCTGGCTGAAGGTGATGTGGCGGGCGCAGCGGGACTGTTGGGCTATCGCTACACGCTGGCCAGTACTGTAATTAAAGGCAAGCAGCTGGGGCGCACGCTTGGTTTTCCGACAGCCAATATGGCGCTGCCGGAGCAGACCAATCTGAAGCACGGTATCTATGCTGTGCGTTTCCGCCGTGCTGACGGCACGCTTTATGATGGTGTTGCCAGTTTTGGCCGCCGTCCGACCGTGGACAGTGACGGTTGCGCACTGCTTGAGACATTCTTGTTTGACTTCTCAGGCGATCTCTACGGCGAATTCTGCTCTGTATCTTTCTTTGCTTATTTACGCGGAGAAGAGAAATTCGATTCGCTTGATGCATTGATGGTGCAGATGCGGCAGGATGAAGCTGAAGCGCGGACAATATTATCCGCTGTACAGCCGCTTTCTTTGCTGGATTCCTATCTGACATTCTCCCGCAGCTGAATTGATCTCAATATTTCAGAATATATTTACCGCTTTACTTGAAAAATAAGCGCATACCTGTTTGTCCGCCTGCAAATGGCGTCTGGAGTATGCGTTTTGCGTAATATGTTTAACCGGTTCCGGATTGCCGGATTGGCTGTTTTGTCTGCTGCATTATTCATTCATCCGGCTTTGGCTGAAGAGAGCGGGCAATCATCGGGAAAGCACTTCTGGTCAGGTGACTGGTCGCTGACCGTCGGCGGTGACTTTTACCGCCAACCCCGTTTTACAGGCTCCAGCAAATATATAATGAGTGCGCAGCCTCTGATTTCCTTTGGTCGCACAGGTGTTGCCGAGCGCTTTTCATCCCGCAATGATAATATTTCCTTCGCTCTGATGGATATGGAAGATTTTCGCGTGGGATTGACCGGTGAGTTTTTGATGGCGCGTGGCGGCAGTCAGGCCGATGGTTTGAAAGATGTGCCATGGGGCGGTGAGGTCGGCGGCTTTATGGAATTCTATCCGACAGACTGGTTTCGTCTGCGTTCAGAGCTGCGTCACGGAGTTCGGGCGCATAATGGTATTGTCGGCGAACTGGCAGGGGATGCATTTTATGATGTGACACCGGCGATCCGTGTTTCCGGCGGGCCGCGCATGTCTTTTGCTTCCGAGAAATATCTGGATACCTATTATGGTATTAATGCTGAGGAATCCGTTGCCAGCGGTCTTTCCGTTTATGATCCGGATGGCGGGGGAATTACATCTGCCGGACTGGGTGGCGCAGTCACATGGATGACAAGTGATAAAATCACAACCAGCCTTTATGCCGAATATAGTAAATTGCAGGGTAAAGCAGCGCGCTCCAGCCTTGTATCCGAGCGCGGATCGCGTCATCAGTTGACGGTTGGTGTTTCGGCAACCTATCGTTTTGATTTTACGCTGGACTGATGTTTTGAGCGAAAACCGTCAGATTTTAGAAAAGTAACGGCTTATTTGCTTTGAAAATCTGCCGGAAGGGCAAAGTTTATCTGTCTTGCCTCTTTATTCTGCGCGCCTGCATTGGTAAAAGCATCACCATGATGAGACAATACTCGATATTTATAATGCTGCGCTATGTCGGCCGAATTATTGGCCCGGCCTTTTCTTAAGCCTGACCGGATGGTTCAGGGGGAAAGGTCCGGGAAGAATAGCTGACATCCTGAGGCATGATGAACTCTGCCGCAATTTCAGGATATATATTTTCTTAAGACTGCCTGCCTGAGAGCAGCATAGTGCCTGCATTATGCTCCGGCAGTCCAACTGAATGCTCAAGATAATGACTGCTGAAAAAATCGATTATTCCAAAACGCTTAACCTGCCGCAGACCGACTTTCCGATGCGCGCCAGCCTTCCGCAGCGTGAGCCGCTGCTGGTCGCCCGCTGGGAAGAGATGAATCTTTACAAGAAGCTGCGTGAAGATGCCAAAGATCGTCCGCTTTGGGTGCTGCATGACGGCCCTCCATACGCCAATGGTAATATTCATATCGGCCATGCGCTGAACAAGACGCTGAAAGATGTGATCACCCGCTCGTTCCAGATGCGCGGCTATAACTCGAACTATGTTCCGGGTTGGGATTGCCACGGTCTGCCGATCGAATGGAAGATCGAAGAAAAATACCGTGCGCAGGGCAAGAATAAAGACGAAGTGCCGGTTAATGAATTCCGCAAGGAATGCCGTGAATTTGCTGAAGGCTGGATCAAGGTTCAGACCGATGAGTTCAAACGTCTGGCAATCACCGGTGATTTTGAACAGCCATACACCACAATGAATTTCCATGCGGAAGCCCGCATTGCCGGTGAATTACTGAAATTCGCCCGCTCCGGCCAGCTCTATCGCGGCTCCAAGCCGGTGATGTGGTCGGTTGTTGAGCGCACTGCTCTGGCAGAAGCCGAAGTTGAATATCACGATGTTGAGTCGGATATGATCTGGGTGAAATTCCCTGTCACATCCGTGCCGGAACTGGCTGACGCGCATGTGGTGATCTGGACGACGACACCTTGGACAATTCCGGGCAACCGCGCCATCGCCTATTCGCCAAAGGTTTCCTACGGTCTTTATGAAGTGACCGGCGCGGAAAATGATTTTGGCCCGCAGGCTGGTGAGAAGCTGATCTTCGCTGATAATCTGGCTGAGGAATGCTTCAAAAAAGCCAAGCTGACTTTTAATCGTTTGCGCGATGTTTCCACTGCACAGCTGCGTGGCATGACCGCAGCCCATCCGCTCAAAGGCTTTGGCGGCGGTTATGAATTTATTGTGCCGCTGGTTGCCGGTGAGCATGTGACCGATGATGCCGGTACAGGCTTCGTCCATACTGCGCCAAGCCATGGTCGTGAAGACTTTGAAGCATGGATGGATGCTGCACGTGAACTTGAAGCACGCGGTATCAATCCTGCGATTCCTTTCCCTGTGGATGATGCCGGTTTCTATACTGCTGACGCACCTGGTTTCGGCCCTGACCGTGAAGGCGGTGCTGCCCGCGTTATCGATGATAACGGCAAGAAGGGTGATGCCAATGAAGCGGTTATCAAAGAACTGATCGCCCGTGGCCTGCTGTTCGCCCGTGGCCGCATGAAGCATTCCTATCCGCATTCATGGCGCTCGAAAAAGCCGATCATCTTCCGCAATACACCGCAATGGTTCGTCTATATGGACAAAGAACTGGGCGACGGCACAACGCTGCGTTCCCGCGCTCTGAAAGCCATTGATGATACCCGTTTTGTGCCGGCTGCCGGTCAGAACCGCCTGCGTGCGATGATTGAAAACCGTCCTGACTGGGTGCTGTCACGCCAGCGCGCATGGGGCGTGCCGATCTGCGTTTTCGCAGCCGAAGACGGTACGGTGCTGATTGATGAGGCTGTGAATGAGCGTATTCTCGCGGCTTTTGAAGTGGAAGGTGCTGATGCATGGTTTGCAGAAGGTGCGCGTGAGCGTTTCCTCGGCAACCGCGCCGGTGAGTCTTGGGAGCAGGTCACTGACATTCTCGATGTCTGGTTCGACTCCGGCTCCACCCATACGTTCACGCTGGAAGACCGTCCTGATCTGAAATGGCCAGCCGATCTTTATATGGAAGGCTCGGATCAGCATCGCGGCTGGTTCCATTCCTCGCTGCTGGAAAGCTGCGGAACCCGTGGCCGTGCACCTTATAATGCAGTGCTGACCCATGGTTTCACCATGGACGAGCATGGCAAGAAAATGTCGAAGTCGCTCGGCAATACAGTGACCCCGCAGGAAATCATCAAGGATTCCGGTGCCGATATTCTGCGTCTCTGGGTGATGACCTCGGATTACTGGGACGATCAGCGCCTCGGCAAGAGCATCATCCAGACCAATATCGACGCTTACCGCAAGCTGCGTAACACCATCCGCTGGATGTTGGGTACATTGGCGCATGATGAAGGCGAAGAAGTTGCCTATGCCGATCTGCCGGAACTTGAAAAGCTGATGCTGCATCGCCTGAGCGAGCTGGATGAAGTTGTTCGCAATGGTTATGATGCATTTGAGTTCAAACGCATCACCCGTGCGCTGATCGACTTCACCAATATCGAGTTGTCGGCTTTCTATTTCGATATCCGCAAAGATGCGCTTTATTGCGATGCACCATCGAGCCTGCGCCGCAAAGCTGCTTTGCAGACCGTGCGTCACCTGTTCGATAATATCGTGACATGGCTCGCACCGATGCTGCCTTTCACAACGGAAGAAGCATGGCTTGACCGTTATAAAGATGCGGTTTCCGTGCATCTTGAACAGTTCCGCAACATTCCTGCCGAATGGAATAATCCGGTTCTGGCTGCGAAATGGGACAAGGTGCGCGATGTACGCCGCGTTGTTACCGGCGCTCTGGAGCTGGAACGTGCAGACAAGCGTATCGGCTCGTCGCTGGAAGCTGCGCCTCTGGTGCATATCACCGATGCGTCGCTGCTCTCAGCGGTACAGGGTCTGGATATGGCTGAGATCTGCATCACCAGCGGATTGACCATCAGCGACCAGCCGGTTGCCGGTGAAGCATTCGCGTTGAGCGATGTGAAGGGTGTTGCTGTTGTGCCTGCCAAGGCCGACGGTACAAAATGCGCCCGTTCATGGCGTTATACCAATGATGTCGGCAGTGATTCTGAGTTCCCTGATGTATCGGCACGCGATGCTGCGGCATTGCATGAGCTGAAAGCTCTTGGTCGTTTGGGATAAGTATGAATCTGCGATAATCACAGGTAAGCATTTCCAGCAAAAGTGCGAAGCGGTTTGCGTTGGATAATGCGTAAAACAAAGAAAAAGAGCGGTTCCGGTAATTCAATTTTAACAGGAACCGCTCTGACAAGCAGTTATCAGTGATTGCCGCATATTTTCTGCCGTGCTAAGGCACTGCATTGAAATATCTTGTCGGCAGTGAAAATCTGCTTTCATGCCTTGGAGTTGCCGGAAAGTACGGATAACGCCATAATGCATGAAATTTAATGTAGCGGTGGTTGGGTAATCTGGCCGAATACGGATAAAAGTGGTGCTCATGAAGATTGAAGGACGCATTTTCGCTTTCGCAACAGTGCTGGCCAGTTTGGGTCTTGCCGGTTGCGTGTCCGATCCGACCTATGGAACAGGCAAGTCAGCCAGCACGCAATTGCTGGATGATATGTCATCCATTGCTACAATCGGTCCGAAAAAGAGAACCGGTATTGAATATAAGCCGCGTCCGGAGCTGGTGAAGCCTGTTGCAGGGCAGAAAGAAAGCCTGCCGCAGCCACAGGAAAGTGTTGCCCGCGCCGGTGATCCTTCATGGCCGGAATCGCCGGAAGAACGCCGCAAGCGTCTGCGTGCAGAGATTGAAGCAAACCGCGATAATCCGAATTTCGTTTCGCCGATTGCACCGGACAGCCCGAGCGATTTCACGCCGCGTCGTCAGATTTTGCCAAGCGGTGCCAGCCGTCGTGAAGATTATGCATCACGTGATTCTGTTGCCGATCCGGCAGTTGCTGCTGCCGCCAAACAGGCGCAGCTTGACCGTGCAGGCGGCTCTGCCACACAGCGTAAATATCTGAGTGAGCCGCCGGTCAGCTATCGCCAGCCAGCCGCCACTGCTGCAGTCGGTGATCTGGGTGAAGACGAGGCGAAGAAAGAACGCCGTCGTAAGGCTGAAGCC
>NZ_ANNO01000278.1:0-6404 GCF_000409565.1 Pseudochrobactrum sp. AO18b | reverse complement strand
GGGGGGCTTTTTTATTTGCGTTTTTCCTGAAAGAAGCGTTTCAGCATGTCGGTTGCCTCCGCTTCACCTATGCCGGAATAGACTTCCGGTGCGTGATGGCAGGTCGGCTGGCTGTAGAAGCGGGGGCCATATTCCACGCCGCCGCCCTTCGGATCACTTGAAGCATAATAAAGACGGCGGATGCGGGCGAAAGAAATTGCCGCCGCGCACATGGCGCAAGGTTCCAGTGTCACATAGAGATCGCAATCCCCGAGGCGCTCATTTTCCATAACCTCACAAGCGATGCGGATTGCCAGAATTTCGGCATGAGCAGTCGGATCATTAATTTCACGGGTGCGGTTGCCCGCACGGGCGATAATCCGGTTTTTATGCGTGATCACCGCGCCGATCGGCACTTCGCCCCGTGCTTCTGCGGCACGGGCTTCTTCCATCGCGGCCTGCATAGGAGATATCTTTGCATGACCGCTTGCCGGATGTGTCACGGAAACCAAATTTTCTGCAGGAGCCAAACTTGCCGCAGGGGATTGTGAATTTTTGTTGTTCATCTTGCCGGAATTGCCGCCGGTTGCGTTTTTTTGCATAATGTGCGGCAGCCTTTCAGATATTTTACTCGCAAGCGCGGTGATGATTTGTTAGAGCGTAGCTTTAATAAGGTGTGTAGCATAAGAACTGCGCTGCAATCGTGCCAGCTTTATCCTAAATTTTGCCGGATCGGAATGATTTAGCATAAAGCATGTCCGGCGAAAACGCGCAGCGGTTTTGCAGCAGGGCTTTCCGCATCCTGATTTTCGATTTTTGACGCCGGGCAGAAATACCGGTGAAAGGCTGATATTCTAATGACCCGTGACGATCATGATAATGAACGCGGCAAGCGTCCTTTTGTAAAGCGTGAGCGTACGCGCGATGACAGAGGTTCTGACCGTCCGCGTCGTTTTGAAGGTGAATCCCGTGGTGACAAGCCGCGCGGCTTCGGTGAGCGCGGCGACAAACCTCGTGGTTTTGAACCTCGCGGCGATAAGCCCCGCGGCTTTGATATGAGTGCCGCTGAAGAAGGCGAACGTATCGCCAAACGTCTGGCGCGTGTGGGTATTGCCTCGCGCCGTGAAGCGGAAAGCATGATTGCTGCCGGTCGTGTTGCTGTAAACGGTAAAGTGCTGACCAGCCCTGCCGTCAATGTTCTGCGCACAGATCGTATTACCGTTGATAATAAAGTTCTGCAGCAGGCTGAACGTACCCGCCTGTGGCTCTATCACAAACCTGCCGGTCTGGTGACAACCAACCGTGATCCGGAAGGTCGACCGACAGTGTTTGATGCACTGCCTGCTGAATTGCCGCGCGTTTTGTCGGTCGGTCGCCTTGATATCAACACCGAAGGCCTGTTGCTGCTGACCAATGATGGCGGTCTGTCCCGCGTTCTGGAACTGCCTGCTACCGGCTGGCTGCGTCGCTATCGCGTGCGCGCCCACGGTACAGTAACACAGGCACAGCTTGATGAGCTGAAAAACGGTATCGCTGTTGACGGCGTGTTCTACGGCGCGGTTGAGGCAACTCTGGAGCGCGAGCAGGGCGCCAATGTCTGGCTCTCCATTGGTTTGCGCGAAGGCAAAAACCGCGAAGTTAAGAATATTCTTGGTGCGCTTGGTCTGGCCGTTTCCCGCCTGATCCGCGTTTCTTTCGGTCCGTTCCAGCTGGGCGATCTGGAAGAGGGTGCGGTGCGGGAAATCCGTGGTCGTACCCTGCGTGAACAGCTCGGTGAGAAACTGGTTGAAGATTCCGGTGCGGATTTTGATGCGCCGATCCTCAATGAATTCTCGAATGAAGCAGTTAAAGGCGAATTACCGTCCCGCAGCCCGCGTTTTGATGCTTATGAAGAGCGCGGCAGTGACGAGGAAGGCGAGGGCCGTTCCCGTTACAAATCCGACTGGATTTCCAGCAGCCGCAATGCAGGCGGCGGCCGTGGCGGCAAAGGCGGCTTCGGTGCCAAGCGCGGCGAAGGGCGTATGGACGGTGAGCGTAAACCGTTCCGCCGTGACCGTGAAGACGGTGATCGTCGTGAAGAAGGCCGTGCGCCGCGTGATGGTGAGCGCAAGCCTTTCCAGCGTGATCGCGATGGTAAGAGCTGGCGTGAAGATGGTCTGTCACGCCTCAGCACATCTGCACCGCGTTCCGGTGGCTTTGACAAGCCGCGCTTTGCTAAAGGTGGCCGTGGTGACAAGGATGATGACAAGTTCGGTTCACAGCCGCAGCGTCCGCGCGGCGTGAATGTATGGATGGCACCGGGTGCCAAGGCCTATAATTCGTCGTCCAAGCCGACCCCAGGTGATGATCGCCGCCGTTCGCGCCGTGATGGTGATGACCGTCCGCAGCGTGAAGAAGGCGGTCGCGGTTATCAGGGTCGTTCAGAGGACAGAGACGGTTATAAGCGTCAGGGTTTCCGCCGTGATGAAGACAATCGCGACGGTTTCAAGCGCGAAGGCTTCCGTTCGGAAAACCGTCGTTCTTTTGATGAAGGCGATCGTCCGGCACGCGAAGAGCGTCGTTTCTCCGGTGAGCGCAATTTTGACAAGAAGCCGTTTGGTGACCGTCCGTCGGGCGACAAACCATTCCGTGGCAAGCCTGAAGGCGGTCGCGGTGGCAAGCCTTTCGGTAAAGGCCCACAGGGTGGTAAACCATCCGGCAACCGTCCGTCTGGTCCTCGTGGTGTCGGCCCTCGTGGTGCTGCTCCACGTTCCGGCCCGCGCGGAGATAAACGTTAATGCGCATTGTCGGCGGTAAATTCCGCGGACGTGCACTGGTGACGCCGGAAAGCTCTGCAATCCGGCCAACCAGCGACCGGACGCGCGAAAGTCTGTTCAATATTATCACACATGGTTTTCGTGAGAAGCTGGACAATACACGCGTGCTGGATCTGTTTGCCGGTACCGGTGCGCTTGGTCTTGAAGCCTTGTCACGCGGCTGCCGCTATACGGTTTTCGTTGAGGAATCCGTAGAAGGGCGTGGCCTGTTGCGCCAGAATGTGGAGGCGTTCGGCCTTCAGGGGAATACAAAAGTGTTCCGCCGCAATGCAACAGCCTTGGGGCCGACCGGTACAATGGGTGAATTTGATCTGGTTTTTGCCGATCCGCCCTATGGTAAAGGTTTGGGTGAACAGGCTTTTATCTCTGCACTTGAAGGCGGATGGCTCAAGCCGGATGCGCTTTTGATACTGGAAGAAGTGTCAGAAGCCGTTATCACGCTGGATGACCGCTTCATATTGCGCGATGAACGCAATTACGGGATCACCACGATAAGGCTTTATGAACTGGCCTGATAATTTTATCATTAGATAATAAATTGCCCGCTCTGTGCGGGCAATTTGCATTTCAGCATAGTGCTGCCTTTTTGGGAGCATATTTATTAAATTATTGTCATCATGACATAATTCTTGATGGCTGGTTGCGAATTTGCCGCAATCTCGTTTAATTAAGGTTGTTTTGCAAAACAGGAAGGGACACTTTTCGTGCCATATCTATCCTTTTGCCGGCAACTGGTCAGCACATCCATGCTGGCGCTGATTGTCAGTTCTGCGACTGTGGGCGCATCCTTCGCGCAGGCTGCCAAGCCCGCCGAGGCGCAGGTTGCCCCCGCTGCGACCACCCAGACCAATCCGGCCAATGATAATCAGCCGGCCGCGCTGCCTGAAATCAAGACCCAGAAAGGCGTCAGCAGTTTTAAGCTAACCAATGGCATGGATGTTGTGGTGATTCCCGATCACCGCGCACCGGTTGTCACGCAGATGGTCTGGTATCGCGTGGGTGCCGCTGATGAGCAGGAAGGTGTATCCGGTATTGCCCATTTTCTTGAACATCTGATGTTCAAGGGTACGAAGAATGTTCCTGCCGGTGAATTCTCTGCAAAAGTTGCAGCGATTGGCGGTCAGGAAAACGCTTTCACCTCGTCCGATTATACCGGCTATTACCAGCAGGTTGCACCGGATGCGCTGGAAATGGTGATGAAATACGAGTCAGACCGTATGGCCAATCTGGTTCTGACCGAAGATGTGATTGTACCGGAACGCGATGTTATTCTCGAAGAGCGCCGCATGCGTGTGGACAGCAATCCGGGCGCAATGCTGAGCGAAGAGGTGAGTGCCGCTTCTTTCTTTAATCATCCTTACCGCCGCCCGATTATCGGCTGGCAGCAGGAAATGGAAAAGCTCAGCCTTGAGGATGCCATCGGTTTTTACGAGCGTTATTATACGCCGAATAATGCCATTCTCGTTGTGGCCGGTGATGTGACGCCGGAGCGCGTCCGTGATCTGGCGCTCAGCACCTATGGCAAATTGCCGAAGCGCTTTGAAGTTGCACCGCGTATCCGTCCGCAGGAACCTGTGAAGCACACAGCCCGCACCGTGACATTGCGCGACGCCCGTGTGAACCAGCCGTCGTTTAACTCCACATGGGTGGTGCCGTCTTATGTGAATGCCAAGGCTAAGGGACGTGAAGGCGACGCTGAAGCACTTGATCTGCTGGGAGAAATTCTCGGCGGTGGTATGCGTAGCCGTCTCTATCAGAAGCTGATTGTTGAGCAGGGCATTGCTGCCAGTGCCGGTGCTTATTATGCCGGTGACGCGCTGGATGACGGTACATTCATGCTCTATGGCGCGCCGCGCGGTGATGCCACGCTTGAGCAGGTGCAGGCTGCAATCAATGTCGAAGTCGAGCGTCTGATTAAAGACGGTGTGACGGAAACAGAGCTTAATCAAGCGCGCAATCGTTTTCTGAAGTCGGAAATTTTTGCCCGTGACAGCCAGACCGGCATGGCACGGATTTATGGTTCCTCACTGGCTGTCGGCCAGACTGTTGAGGATGTGCAGGGCTGGTCGGATAAAATCCGCACCGTCAAGCCGGAGCAGATCCGCGATGTGGCAGAGCGCTATCTGAAACCGTCAATTGCTGTGACCGGTTATCTGCTGCCACCGGAAACGGCAGAAGCAGCCGTAAAGCCTGAACAGAGTGCAAAACCAGCCGCAGCCGATAAGGCGCAAACCGGTGCTGCCGGTGATAAGCCGGCAGGCAATGATCTGAACAAGAAGACAGATGCGAAGCCAGAGGTGAAAAAATAATGACATATTCTCTTCACTCTGAGGCAGGGTTCGAAAATGCACGCCCTGTCCGTAGCAATGCTTTGCGTGGTTTCAAAGCTGCGGCTGTTGGTCTTTTCGCATTGCTGACAACACTGCCTGCCTATGCGCTGGATATTCAGGAAGTGACCTCGCCGAAGGGTATCAAAGCCTGGCTGGTGGAGGACGGCAGTGTGCCGCTGATCTCTGTGCGTTTTTCGTTTAAGGGCGGCAGTGCGCAAGACCCTGAAGGCAAAGAAGGTCTGGCCAATCTGATGACCGGTCTGTTCGATGAAGGTGCGGGTGATATGCCATCCGATGCCTATCAGGAAAGACTGGATAATATCGGCGCGGAAATGAGCTTCACCGCCAGCGATGATACGATTTCCGGCGGTATGCGGATGCTGAAAGAGAACAGTCCGGCAGCCTTTGACATGCTGGCTCTGGCTATTCAGAAACCGCGTTTCGATCAGGCGGCGGTTGATCGTATCCGCGATCAGGTGATTGCAGGGATTAACGCTTCCAAAAATGATCCGAACACAATTGCTTCGCAGAAATTTGCCGAAGTGCTCTATGGCAAGCATCCTTATGCCCGCCGTGAAGAGGGCACAGTGCAGTCGCTGGAAACAATCACCCGCGATGATCTGCTGGATGCCCATAAAAAACTGTTCGGCAAAGACCAGCTGAAAATCGGTGTGGTCGGTGCGATCAGCGCCGAGGAACTGGCGCCTCTGCTGGATAAGCTTTTCGGCAATCTGCAGGATAAAGCAGAGCTTAAGCCGATGGAAATGGCCAAACTCGCTTTGGGGGCCACAACATCTGTGACCTATGATCTGCCGCAGACAACGGTCAGTCTGGTGTATCCGGGTGTAAAGCGCAGCGATAAGGATTTCTTCGCAGCCTATCTGATGAATCAGGTGCTGGGTGTCGGCTTTACTTCACGTCTTTATAATGAAGTGCGTGAGAAGCGCGGCCTTGCTTATACGGTGAGCTCCGGTCTCAGTGGCCGGGACTATTCCAACAGTCTCAATATTGCCACCGGTACACGTCCTGACCGTGCACAGCAGAGTCTGGATGTGATCCGCGCGGAAGTTGCCCGTATGGCGAAATCCGGCGTGACAGAGGAAGAACTGGCCGCAGCCAAGAGCTTTGCAATCGGTGCCTATGCGATCAATAATCTGGATTCATCCGTGGCCGTTGCCCGCACCTTGGTTGGCTTGCAGGAGCAGGATCTGGGGCGTGATTATATCGACCGCCGTGCTGATCTCATCAATGCTGTGACCACAGATGATGTGAAGACTGT
>NZ_ANNO01000277.1:0-14350 GCF_000409565.1 Pseudochrobactrum sp. AO18b | reverse complement strand
CCGCGCCGTTTTTGTATTTGACCGGCGATGATTTATTCGCTTGCCGGAGTGAGGACGATGCCTGCTTCCGGATAGGGTTTGGCAGGTGCGATTGTCTCTTCGGTTGCCTTGTCGAGTGGCACTGCCGAGCGGGTCGGTTTGACCAGAGGTTCCGGCGTTACCGGCTTGTTGAACAACAGGTGACGACCGGCGAGAATACCTTCCGAAGCCTGTACATGCAGGCGGTCTTCATCGCGCTGGCGCACATCATCGGCAATAGTCTGAGCCTCTTCTTCCGGCATGCCGAGCGCTTCCAGTGTTTTGCGGCCAAATAACAGACCGGATTCAAAAGTTTCACGCAGCTCGTAATCCACGCCTTTTGCCCGCAATTGCAGCGTATGCTCGCGGTCAAAGGAGCGCACATAGAGTTTCACATCCGGAAATTCTGTCTGAATGAGATCAACAATCCGGTCGGTGATTTCTTTTTTCTCAGTGCAGATGGCAACCAGTTTGGCTTTGCGGATACCTGCCATTTCCAGCACGTCTTTACGCTGCCCGTCACCGAAATAAATACGGAAACCGAAGCGTCCGGCCGCACGGATTTTATTGGCGGAATTGTCGATCACCGTCACATCCGAACCACCGGCCAGCAAAATCTGCGAGGCAATCTGCCCGTAACGGGAGAAGCCGATCATCAGAACATCGGAACCTGCACCCTCGAAATTTTCCTCCATACCGTCTTCCTGCTTCGTATTCGTCAGCAGGCGATTGCCGATCGTTACGCAGAGTGGTGTCAGCGCCATGGAAATCGTGATGGCAGCGATCAGCTCGGAGGCCAGCGCATCGGTGATGACCGCAGCAGCACTGGCCGTGGAGAACAGTACGAAGGCAAATTCACCGCCCTGCGGCAGCAGAAAGGCGACTTTGACCGCATCATTATGGCTGGTGCGGAAAATACGGCACAGCAGATAAATGATTGCGATTTTTGTAACGATAATCACCGGAACCGATAGCAGGATCATCAGCCAGTTATCGAGAATGACCACCAGATTAAGCGACAGACCAACCGCGACAAAGAACAGGCCGAGGAATATACCGCGGAATGGTTCCACGTCGGCTGCCAGTTCATGACGGTAGGAGGAATCTGCCAGCAGCACACCGGCGATAAATGCGCCCATCGCCATGGACAGGCCGGCAGCTTCCATCAGCGCCGCCGAACCGAGTACCACAAACAATGCGGCGGCGATCATCACTTCACGCGCACCGGTATTGCCGATGATACGGAACATCGGGTTCAGCAAATAGCGACCGGCAATAATCAGAATGATAATGGCACCGAGTGCCGCTGCCACATGGAAATTCGCAGCGCTTTGCGAGCTTTCGCCCGGTGACAATGCAGGTATAAGCGCCAGAATAGGAACGATCGCCAGATCCTGAAACAGCAAAATAGCAAAGGCTTTTTGCCCGTATTTTTGGCTGGTTTCCCCTTTGTCTTCCAGAATTTGCATGGCAAAGGCGGTTGAGGATAGTGCAAAACCGCAGCCGACGATAATCGCTGCCGGTACGGGAAGACCAGCAACATAAACGCCCAGAAAGGCAAGGGTGACAGCGCATAATGCGACCTGTGCCAGACCAAGGCCGAAGATCGCATGGCGCAGAGACCAGAGGCGGGAGGGCTTGAGATCAAGACCGATGATGAACAGCAGAAACACTACGCCCAGTTCGGAGAAATGCAGCAGTTCTTCACCATCGGTAATAAAACGGGCAATCGGGCCGATAATCACACCGGCGGCCAGATAGCCCAGAACGGTTCCCAACCCCATACGCTTGAACAATGGTGCGGCAATGATTGCCCCGCCGAGGATCATCAGGGTCTGCAGATAAAGACTGCCGATGGAAATATTGTTTTCCATAATTAAAACATCACATATTACGTTTGTCGGGGCGGGTGCGGAATAAGCTACCGGCAGAAAATCATCAAATACAATGCTGCAGGCAAATCATGCCGAACATAATATGAAACAACGCGTGCAGATAACGGTTTTTTAAAGAAAAATATCACGTTTATGGTTTCATCGTTTTCAAATATGAAGTCATGAACATGGGCGAAACACTGAGGATATTATTCTGAAGACGACGTCTGTGTTCCTGCATATGTTTCCTCAGGCTTGAGTTGTCATGCATAAACATAAAATGAGACTTAAAAAATACACGGCTTATCCGTATATAGAACCTATACAGGCGGCAAAACCTGATAATTGACTGTTCGCAGATTGCAAAATGCGGGCGTTGAATTATCTCTCACCACCGCGCCAGACGAATGACAGGAAGAATGATGGACGCACAAAGCTCTGCTCAAAAACTCGCCGATCAGGCTCGTTTTCTCGTCGCCGCGGCTAAAAAAGCCGGTGCGGATCATGCCGATGCGGTGGTTGTGCGCAGCCGTTCCAGCAATGTCAGCGTGCGTTTAGGCAAAGTTGAAGCCACTGAAGCCTCGGAAAGTGATGATTTCTCGCTGCGGGTTTTTGTCGGCAAGCGCATTGCCAGTATTTCAGCCAGTGCCAATAAAGGGGCTGATCCTGTTGCGCTGGCAGAACGTGCCGTTGCGATGGCAAAAGTCTCGCCGGAAGATGCCTATGAGGGGCTGGCTGATCCGTCGAAACTGGCTAAACAAATTGCCGATCTTGATCTGTTTGACCCGACACAAATTGACAGCAAACGCATGACTGAAGATGCGCTGGCAATGGAAGAGGCTGCGAGGGCGGTTGCCGGTGTTACCAATTCCGGCGGTGCTACGGCCTCTGCGGGGCTGGGCGGTATGGTGCTGGTCACATCCGGCGGCTTTGAAGGTTTTTACACGCTGAGCCGTTTTGGCCGCTCTGTCAGCGCGATTGCCGGTGAAGGCACCGCGATGGAGCGCGATTATGATATGCGCGTGCGTTTGCATTTCGCCGATCTGCCGGCGCTGGAAGATCTTGGCCGCACCGCCGGTGAACGGGCTGTGCGCCGTCTCAATGCGCGTAAGGTTAAAACTGGCCCGGTCAATGTGATGTTCGATCCGCGTGTGGCGCGCGGCATGGCCGGTCATATTGCCGGTGCCATCAATGGTGCATCCGTTGCCCGTAAAAGCAGCTTTCTGAAAGATAAAATGGGACTGCAGGTTCTGAGCAAAGGGATCAGCATCACGGATGATCCGATGCGTTTGCGCGGTTCATCTTCCCGTCCGTTTGACGGTGAGGGCATTGCCGGTGAAAAACTGACCATGATTGAGGACGGTGTGCTGAAGCACTGGTTCCTCTCCGGCTCGACCGCGCGTGAACTGGGGCTGGAAACCAATGGCCGTGGTGTGCGTTCCGGTTCAACTGTTGTGCCGTCCTCTACCAATCTGGCGATTGAAGCCGGTGCACGCACACCGGAAGAACTGATGAAAGAACTCGGCACCGGTTTCTATGTCACCGAGGTTTTCGGACAGGGCGTGGATATGATTACCGGCCAATATAGCCGTGGTGCTTCCGGCTTCTGGATTGAAAACGGCGAGCTGACCTATCCGGTGAGTGAAGTGACCATCGCGTCCAATCTCAAAGATATGTTTATGAATATGACCGCTGCCAGCGATCTCGACCGGTCTTACGGGACCGCAGCACCAACGCTGGTAATTGAAGGAATGACGCTTGCCGGAAACTAATCAAGCAACCAATCAAACAGCAGACAGCGATGACCTGCAACTCATCCGTGAAGCGGCAGCGGAAGCGGGTAAAATTGCCTTGCGCTATTATGGCAATAATCCGGAGGTCTGGCTGAAAGGTGGTCAGTCTCCTGTGAGCGAGGCGGATCTGGCAGTTGATCGCTTCCTTCAGGCGTTTTTGCTGCAGGCGCGGCCGAATTATGGCTGGATTTCAGAAGAAACGGCAACAGATCAGCAGCGTACCGGCAGAGAACGGGCATTTGTGGTTGATCCGATTGACGGTACCCGCGCATTTCTTGCCGGTGATGACCGCTGGTGCGTGAGCATTGCAGTGATCGATCAGGGTAAACCGCGCTGCGGTGTGCTGGATGTTCCGGTGCGTAAAGAGGTGCTGAGCGCCGTCAGCGGACAGGGGGCTTTCCAGAATGGCACGCCGGTTGCAGCGCAATTGCCTGCGGATGGCCGCAGCTATCCTGTGGCGATGTCGCGATCACATTTTAATGATCTGCCGGAAGGCTTTCGCAGCAAGACAGCTTTCTCGCCCTATGTGCCGTCGCTGGCCTATCGCATAGCTATGGTCGGACGGGGTGAACTGGCCGGAACTTTCGTGCGCGGCGGTGCCCATGACTGGGATCTGGCCGCGGCAGATCTGCTGCTTTCCGAGGCCGGCGGCAGGCTTTTGACCCTTGAGGGGCAGGCGCTTAGCTATGGCGCGGCAGGTGGTGCAGTTGCAGGTCAAAAACCGTTCAGCCATGATGTGCTGGTGGCGGCTGTTGCAGGTTTTGAAGAAGAAATGCTGAGCGTTGTACGGCAGTTATTGTCGGATCAGAATTATTCCTGAGCCGGCATGTCGCAGGTGCATTAGAAAATACGATAAATTAAAGAGTGTGCAATGAGCACTCCGGTTGAACTTGGACGTAAACCGCTCTAAAGAGGGCGGCAATAAAGGCAGGCTATAAAGTGCTCTGCCTTCCGGCAAAACATAATCTCAGTGACAGGATTAGAAACATGACCGCATCTGGTGAAAACAAACAACTGCTGCATCTGGTATTCGGCGGTGAATTGAAGACGCTGAATTCCATGGAATTCCGTGATCTGGACAAGCTGGATATTGTCGGCATCTATCCGAATTATGAAGCCGCTAAAATGGCTTGGAAATCCAAGGCTCAGCAAACCGTTGATAACGCCCATATGCGTTATTTCATCGTGCATATGCACCGTCTGCTCGATCCTGCAAGTGCAGTTGCTGAAGCTGTGCGCTCTGCTGACAAAGCCTGACGCGCGTTCTGACTGTGGCAGGTGACAAACCGCACCGAACCGGATTTCTGACCAAGTTTTTGAAACGCGCCTGGCAGCGTATTCGCGGGCCTTTGGCGCGTTCAGAAGTTCTGAAGACGGTGCTGGTCAATTTGATTTCGGGCTATCTCCGGCTGGTTTATGCAACTAATAAACGCCTGCCGGGATTTTACGAAACGATTGCATCCCAAAAAAAGCAAACGCCCTATATCGTCACTTTCTGGCATGGCCAGCATTTGATGGGGCCGTTTGTGCGTGATAAATCCGTGCCGGTTGTGGCTATGTTTTCACGCAGTGCCGATGCGGAGCTCAATGCCCGTGTGGCGGAAAAGCTCGGCCTGCAAACGGTTCGCGGTTCCGGAGGGCGTGCTGACAGCGATAATAGCGGCAAGGGCGGTGCACGCGCGCTGCTCACCCTGAAACGGGCATTGGATCAGGGCACCAGCACCGGCATGATTGCCGATGTGGCGCATAGTCCGGTGCGTGAGGCAGGGCAGGGCATTATCCTGCTGGCCAAATTATCCGGCCGCCCGATCCTGCCGGTTGCCTATGCTTTTTCACGCAGCAAAATTCTGGAAAAAAGCTGGGATAAAACCTCAATACCGCTGCCTTTCGGGCGTTCCGCTGCCACCACGACCGAACCGGTTTGGGTGCCTGCGGATGCGGATGAAAATTTACTTGAGGAAAAACGGCTCGAACTGACCCGTAAACTCGATACTGCCACGCTTGCCGCTTATAAACAGCTGGGAATGCTGCCACCTCCTGCCAGAGCATGTCACAGTCAAGTTGATCCAACTTGATCGTTTTAATTTTGTCAGACTGGATCAAATTGACGGCCCTGACAATGCGACCAACTAAAGAATCCAGAGCGAGCGTCGTTATTAAATTTGAACGCAACCCGCTCTGGCTGACAATAAATTGTTATAGCGGCCGGCTTTCTTTTATATAATCACCTTGTGACCGGTTTATTCGTGTATAAACTTAAGATAGGCTTGGTTCGCCGGGCATCTTTATGCAAGATTTCAATAGCTTGAGCAGGGGCGCAAATAGTCTTTGTGCCCTTTGTGTTTCCGGTATTTTATGTTCGTTTTACAGAACAGAACTGCTGTACGGCATAAAACAAGACCGGTATGGAGACAAGAATGAGTGAAAAATGGGCCCGCACTGTTCTTAAAATCTATAAGGCTGCCGGTTGTGCGGCCTATCCGCTGATCGGGCCTTATATCAGTTATCGTGTTTCCAAAGGCAAAGAAGACCGTACCCGCCGCGCCGAACGTTACGGCCGCAGCCAGATTGCGCGCCCTGACGGGCCGCTGGTCTGGATGCATGCCGCGAGTGTGGGCGAGTTTACCGCCATTCTGCCGCTGATTGAGCATTTTTTGGCACAGGATATCCGCATTTTGCTGACCACAGGCACGCGCACTTCTGCTGCGCTGGTGGGCGAGCGTCTTGGTGACAGGGTTATTCACCAATATGTACCGCTGGATTTGCTGCCTGCCGTGCGCCGTTTTCTGGATCACTGGCAGCCGGATGTGGCGATTAAATGCGAATCCGAAATCTGGCCGATGACCATTCTGGAACTTGGTAAACGCCATATTCCGCAAATCCTGATCAACGGGCGTATGTCTGACCGTTCCTATGCGAAATGGAAAAAGCGCAGCTCCGTTGCTGAGGCTTTGTTTGAAAATTTTGCCCATGTGGTGGCGCAGTCTGATGCGGATGGCGAACGCTTCCGCCAGCTCGGCGCACGTCCGGTCACGATTTCCGGCAATCTCAAAGTGGATACGGATGCCCCGCCGGTTGATCCGCAGGAACTGGAGCGTTTGCAACAGCAGATTGGCAAGCGCAAAGTCTGGGCTGCGATTTCCACCCATGAGGGTGAGGAAGATATTGCTGCGACAGTGCATACAATGCTCAGCACCCGCCATCCGGATTTGCTGACTATGATTGTGCCGCGTCATCCGGATCGCGCTGAGGCAATCCGCACCATGATCGAAGCCAAGGGGCTGACTGTTGCTCAGCGCAGCCGTAATGAGGAGATCACTCCGCAAACGGCTGTTTATCTTGGCGATACAATCGGCGAAATGGGCTTGTATCTGCGCTTGTCACAAATTGCTTTTGTCGGCAAATCCCTGACCGGTGAGGGCGGGCAAAATCCGCTGGAACCAGCGATGCTCGGCACGGCAGTTTTGTCCGGCCGCAATGTGCAGAATTTCCGTGAATCCTATCAGCGCCTGATTAAAAACGGCGGTGCCAAACTTGTCAGCGATCATAATATGCTGGCCGGTGCGGTGAATTTCCTGTTCAATAATCCGGAAAAGCTGAAAACCATGACCGAGGCCGGAAAGCGCACGGTCGGTGATATGCGCGGCGCGCTGGAGCGCACACTCACGGCGCTTGAACCTTTTATACAGCCGCTGGCTGTCAAATCTCGTCTGGATACGACAGTTGTTGAACCTCTGGCTGAGACAGATGTAGCGGAGCAGCCGTGATGGCTGCAAATAAGACACCGGCAGATATTTCAGGTTTCTGGTGGCGTAAGGCTGGCTGGCAGTCTGTATTGCTGTCGCCGGTGGCTGCGATTTATGGCTCGGTTGCTAAAAAGCGTATGGTGAGTGCTGAGCCGCCGGAAATTGCCATGCCGGTTTTGTGTATCGGTAATTTCACGGTTGGCGGAGCGGGTAAGACACCGACCTGTATCGCTTTTGCCGAGGCTGCAAAGGCTGAAGGCTTTAAGCCCGGTATAGTCTCGCGCGGTTATGGCGGTTCTTTCAAAGGCGTGCATCTGGTGGATGTGGCGCAGGATACAGCCAAGTTGACCGGCGATGAGCCGCTGCTGCTGGCAAGACATGCTATGGTCGCGGTTTCGGCCAATCGTTTGCATGCCGCGCAATTGCTGGAAAAGCATGGCTGCAACTTTATCATTATGGATGACGGTTTTCAGAGCGCGTGTTTGTTTTATGATTATGCGCTGGTGGTGGTGGATGCCGCACGCGGGATCGGCAACGGAAAAATCATTCCGGCTGGGCCTTTGCGTGCGCCTTTGATGGCGCAGATGCAGCAGGCATCGGCACTGCTGCGCATAACGCCGAACCATCTGAAAGGTGAGGATGCATCAGAAAATGTGATCCGCATGGCAGCGCGCAGTAATAAGCCGTTTTTTGATGCGCGTCTGGTCTCGGTGGCGGAGCAACCGGTTGAGGGCAAAAAGTTTCTCGCTTTTGCCGGTATCGGCAACCCGCAGAAATTCTATGACAGTGTGACGGAACTGGGCGGGAAAGTGGTTATCAGCCGCTCATTTGGCGACCACTATAATTATAAGCCGGAAGATATCCGCCAGCTTATTGCGGAGGCGCGGGAAGCCAATCTGATATTGGCAACCACGGCGAAAGATTATGTGCGCCTGCATGGATTGCAATCTGCCGTTGAGGGCAACTGGCTTCGTGATATTGCTGTTTTTGATGTGCGGCTTGATTTTGGCCGTGAGAAAATTTTGCAACGCATTATCAAAACAACACGGCAAAATTTTCTTGAGCGCAGTCTGGATCTCTAGAGCATTTCACAGTCAAGTTGGACCAACTTGACTGTTGTGATAATGCGACCAACTAAAGAATTTAGAGCGAGCGCTTTGATCCAATCTGGACGTAAACCGCTCTAATCAGAGGCTTTGACGGTAAATATTGAGGCCATCAATATTTTCTTCAATCAAAAGCCAGCCGCGCGCAGCATAATAATCATGCTTGTCAGCTTCAGCGCAAAGATAGACTTCCGAGAAATTCAGGTCGCGGGCTTGTTGCGCTGCGGCTTTCAGCAAGGCACCGCCGATGCCATGCGAACGCTGTTGTTCATCAACCCAAAGGGCTGCGACCCATGGCGTATATTGCGGGCGGGCTTCCATATCACTGTCAATCAGCGAAACAGTGCCGAGAAACGCACTGCCTTCATGGGCGATGAGCGCAACCGGTGTGGTCTCTGCCGTCAGATTTTCCTGAAACAGACCTTTGATGAAGTCCAGTTCATAACCGTCCTGCCGCCACCATGCGTTCCAAACGCGGTCGGCTGCATCATCAAGAAAATGCGGATGGGTCTTCAGGTCTGATATTTCGTATGCCATTTTAGCTTTTGCTGCGCTGGCGCAGTTCAGGATTGGCTTCCAGTTCGCGCTGATAGGAGACGAGGCCGTTCACATAGGCTTCCTGACGCGCAACGCTCCAGTAGCGCAGATCATCCAGCTCAATCTTTTCGCCGGTAACCGCACAGATCACATAGGAACCCGGTTCGAGAACCTGATAATCACCATCGAGGTAGCGCAATTTGGCTTCACCGTTGCGATTGCTGGAAAACATATTCATTATTCTTTCTTGTCTTCAGTGTGTTTGGGTAATCTTTACCTGCGTCCGAACAGACGTTCAATATCGCTGAGTTTTAATTCTATATAGGTCGGCCGCCCGTGATTGCAGGTGCCGGAACCCGGTGTGGCTTCCATCTGGCGCAACAACGCGTTCATTTCCTCGCCTTTCATGCGGCGGCCGGAGCGCACAGAGCCATGACAGGCCATCGTCGCGGCCACATGATTGAGCATGTCTTTCAAACCGTTGGCGGTGTCATGTTCGGCAATTTCATCAGCCAGATCGCGGATCAGCTGCTGCACATCCATTTCGCCGAGCATGGCCGGAGTTTCACGCACAGCCACAGCACCGGGGCCGAATTGTTCCACACTCAGGCCAAAGCGCTCAAGCGTCGGCGCGTGGGCGACAACACGTTCCGCATCTTCTTCCGGCAGGTCAACAATCTCAGGGATCAGTAGCATCTGCGCGGCCATTGGCTTGGATTCCAACGCGGTTTTCAGCGCTTCATAAACAAGTCTTTCATGGGCGGCATGCTGGTCAACAATCACCAGACTGTCTTCGGTCTGGGCAACAATATAATTCGCATGGATTTGCGCCCGTGCGGCACCAAGCGGAGCACGCAATAGCTCTGCCGGTGCTTCAATTTCTGCGGCACGGCTGTCAGCACTGGGCACCGTGAATTGCGAAATCGTAGCCTGCAAAGCCTCGCCGAAACCGGCCTGCTCAAAGCGCGGTACCGGTTGTGTATCGAGATGCAACGGGCGCTGAGCCGGATGTGCGGTCTGCGGTGACCATTCCTGACGCGGCGGTTCAGGTCGATAATTGGATGCAGACTGCCAGCTGCGGGCAGGGGCTGAGGTAAATGAGCTTGATGAACGCTCTGGCGCTTCAAATCCCTTGGTTTCAAATCCTTGCGCCTGAAAGGCTTTCAGCATGGCCTCTGTGCCGCTGGTTGCGGGGCGGATGCCCGATTGCGCCAAAGCGTGACGAATGGTGCCGACAATCAGTCCGCGCACCAGCCCCGAATCGCGGAAACGCACATCAGCCTTGGCCGGATGCACATTGACATCGACATGGGACGGATCAAGCTGGAGGAACAATACGCCGACCGGATGGCGGTCGCGGGCAATCACATCGGAATAAGCGCCGCGTAATGCGCCGAACACCTGCTTATCACGCACCGGACGACCGTTAATATAGGCAAATTGATGCAAAGAATTGGCGCGGTTGAAAGACGGAATAGCCGTAAAGCCGGTGAGGCGCACGCCTTCACGCTCGCTGTCGAGTGCCAGTGCATTTTCAGAGAAATCAGCGCCAAGCACCTGTGAAATGCGCTCCAGCATGGTGGTTTCAGTGACCGTTTCACCTGCGCTGCATGTGGCAGGCAATTCCAGTGGGCTGCGATCTGTACCGGCAATGGAAAAGCGGATTTGCGGGAAGGAAATCGCAATGCGCTTCACCACTTCCGTAATGGCGGTGGATTCGGCGCGGTCGGTTTTCATGAATTTCAGGCGGGCAGGGGTCGCATAAAACAGATCGCTGACTTCAACAATCGTCCCGCGATTGATCGCCGTCGGGCGCGGGCCTTCCAGATGTCCGCCACGCACCACGACCTCATAGCCGGAATCGGCATCAGTTGTGCGTGATTTGATACTCAGTCGCGCAACGGAACCAATGGATGGTAGCGCTTCACCACGAAAACCAAGAGCGCGGATATCATGCACATCATCGGTCAGCTTGGAGGTGCAGTGGCGCGAGACAGCGAGTGTCAGTTCATCTGCGGGAATACCGCCGCCATTATCCGTCACACGGATCAGGTTCTTGCCTCCGCCTGCGGTGACAATCTCAATACGTGTAGCACCGGCGTCAATCGCATTTTCGACCAGCTCTTTCACCACGCTGGCAGGGCGTTCAATCACCTCACCGGCAGCAATCTGGTTGATAATGGTTTCGCTCAGGAGCCTGATAGACATAGAATGATCCGCTGCGTTTTGTAGAATTCAGATGATGTGCGGAACGTATCCGCACATCATCATTGAGCTTAATCAGCGCTGTTTCTGCTGCTGAACAATGCCGTAAAGATTGGTGCAGCGGGTGCCGGAGCGGCAATAAGCGAGCACAGGCTGCGGTGCATTTTCCAGAGCTGCTGTCATCTCGTCCAGATTTTCCTGTGTGATCTGGCCACCGGCCACAGGGATGAAATAGGTTTGCAGACCGGCGGCTGTTGCTGCCTGCGCAACCGCATCATAGAGCGGCTGGCCGTCGGATTCATGATCCGGACGGTTGCAAATCAGGGTTTTGAAGCCCTGTGCCACAACACCGGCAATATCCTCCGGTGCCAGCTGGCCGGTGACAGCAAAATTTTCATCAATCAGACGAATGTCCATAAGTCAGAACCTCATTAAAGCATGTCGGCTCAAATGGATTCATTTGAGCTCCCGCGAACATGCGACAATTACAAGAATCCAGAGCGAGTGCCGTGGCTGTGATCAAATACAACACGCTCTGGTGGATTTGTTTCAGAATATACCATCGTGATGTGCTTACCACCCCGAAAGCGCTTATTGCCTGTTGAAACTGCCGCGTCATGACGGAAATTATCATCCGTTTAAGCGCTGGTATATGCTTCCAATAAAAGCATATAGTTATGGCGTCAGAGGGTTGAAAGGGAAAACTATGGATAAAACCTGCGGACTTGAGAGAGAAGGCGCGGATATTCCGTCAGCTACATCTGGGGTCAGTAATATTATCCACCGTCAGGGCGTGCTGAAAGCCTCGCAGCGGCAGGTTGCGGAAGAGCTTCCGGTGGCCTTTTCCTATGGCGGGACCACCCATGCGGTGATGATGGCCAGCCCGCAGGATATTGAGGATTTTGCTGTTGGTTTCAGCCTCTGCGAAGGCATTATTGCGCAGGCTTCTGAAATCGAGGCGATGGATATTCAGAGCTTTCCCGCCGGTATTGATGTGCAGATGCAATTATCTGATCTGAAACGCGATGCACTGACTGCCCGCCGCCGTCATATGGCGGGGCCGGTTGGCTGTGGACTGTGCGGTATTGAATCGATCACTGAGGCCGTGCGGGAGTTTCCGCCCGTTGAGAACAGCAACTTCACACTGCGTTCTGAGCAGATTGTGCAGGCCGCAGAGCAAATGTGGGATTTGCAAATTTTGCATCGGGCGACCGGAGCCGTTCATGCGGCAGGTTTCTATCAGACGCATCAAAGTGGTGGCGAGATACTGGCCGTGCGCGAGGATGTCGGGCGGCATAATGCGCTGGACAAGCTGGCAGGCTTCTTGTTGCGTGGTGAGGGCAAGGCTGAAAATGCCAATCCGGCGCGGGGCGCTGTGGTTGTCACCAGTCGCGTTTCTCTGGAAATGGTGCAGAAAACAGCGGCGATCCGCTCACCGGTGATTATGGCGATTTCCGCGCCGACGGCTCTGGCAATCCGTACCGCAGAGGCGCTGAATATCACGCTGGTGGCACTGGTGCGCGGTGCGGAATTTGATGTTTATACGCATCCGCATCGTATTAAGGAGTAGAGCATTTCCAGCAAAAGTGGGAACCGTCTTTGCGGGGGAACCAGTTCACTGGACTGATTTCTTTTCCCGCTTCGATACGAAGGACAATGCGTAATAATCAAGAGAGACGGCCTGCATAAGCAAGCCGCCTCTATAATCATCAGGCTTCGATTTTGCTGTAAGTATTCAAAATCTGCACGGTTGCATGGGCGGCTTCACGGCCTTTGACTTTGAAATGTGCATGGAAGAAATCATGATGCTCTTTGCTGTCATGATAATGATGCGGTGTCAGCACAACGCTTAAGACAGGCACATCGGTGTCCATCTGTGCCTGCATCAGACCTTTGATGACGGCATCGGATACGAAATCATGGCGATAAATGCCGCCGTCAACCACAAAGCCCGCTGCAACAACAGCTGCATATTTGCCGGTACCGGCCAGCGTGCGGGCAAGAAGCGGTGCTTCGAATACACCCGGCACGTCAAAGACTTCGGTTTCAATGCCGTTGTCAGTCAGTTTAGCCAGTTCTTCAATATAGGATTTGCGTGCTTCATCCACGATATCGGCGTGCCAACGCGCCTGAATGAAAGCAACTTTGAGGGAAGATGGGTTGGTCAAGCTCTGGTTCATAGTTTCATCTCTTGATACTAGAATCAGGGCGCAAATTCACAAATCGACAGATCACACGCAGAAAGCGGGTGCTGTTTAACCGTGTCTTTGCTCTCTTTCATCCGGACTATACCGTCGGCTCCGGCATCTCACCGGATCTGCTGACTCTGAACAAATCGCTTTATTCAGACGCTCGCGGGCTCAAAGAGTTTCCTCTTCATACCGCCGGTGGGGAATCGCACCCCGCCCCGAGAACAACATCGCGCATTATTACGCGACGCATGTCTCATACAGACAGCTGACGGGGAAGTCGAGTGGACAATGTGTTGCTGTTTTACTTTACAATCTTGCTTCGCTTTTGTGCCGGTGATATGGAGGCGCAGTCCAATCAGGAGATTTATGCGCAGCAACTCATAGCAAGTGTTTCCCCGACAGCCTTTTCATAAATGGCTGAGGGTTGAGTTGCGCCTTTTGCAGCCCATAGCAGGGCGCGTATAATATCTTTCAATGGACTAAAATTATCATGATACAAATACGAAATGAAATCCGCCCGATCCGCAATGAGGATACGGAAACTCTGGTCGCTATCTGGCTGGAGGCCTCACAATTTGCCCATAGTTTTCTGGGGCAGGAGCGCCTGCAATTACAGTCTGAACAGGTGCGGGATATCTATCTGAAACAAGCTGAAAACTGGGTGATCCTCGAAAACGGACAACCGGCCGGATTTATCGGTCTGATGGATCAGTTTATCGGCGGTCTTTTCATCGACACCAAAATTCATGGCAAGGGTCTTGGCCGTCAATTGCTCGACCATGCATTGGAATTGAAGAAAACGCTGTCGCTGGAAGTTTACGCACTGAACACGCAAGCACATAGTTTCTATCTGCGTAACGGTTTTACTGAAACCGCGCG
>NZ_ANNO01000276.1:0-1960 GCF_000409565.1 Pseudochrobactrum sp. AO18b | reverse complement strand
GCCGGAACACTTCCGGCAGACCTCTTGTGAAATCTGCAGCGCGGGAATTCTCCCGCATAAACAGGTTAAGAGCATTCATTCGCTTATCAATACAGCGCCGCTATGCTCATCCGTCATGATGGTTATGGCAGAAAATCCAGCCCGATCACACTAATGGCAATGGCCGTATTCAGCGTGATGATCATCATGGTATAAAGTATTGCGCTTTTGGTGATCTCAGTCATCTCACACCTCTACGCATCGGCCCCTTATCGATGCTTTGCTCATTTCTGTTTACTCACCAAATGTAACAGCGTGTAACCGGTCACGCAACCCGAAAGCGCTTTTTTCTGCCGCTCCGGCGATGCCGGTCATGGTTTGAGCCTTGTTTTCCGGCCTTGGCAGACAAGAGGGGGCGGGTTCTTCAATTGTAACACGCTCATCACAATCCATTGTTTTTTAAGTCGAAATTAATCACGTTCGCACACGATTTGTTGCCCGCGTTAAATTTTGTGACACTATGTTTTTGCCCGTCAAAAAACTTTGCCGGTCCGGTCAATTCTGCGTGTAATCCGGTCTGGCTGGTTTATATAATGACCATGATGAAACATATCTGACATTCAGGATTCGTATTGTGAATCGCATTATTCCGCTGGTTCTGGCCGTCGCGCTCTTTATGGAGCAGATGGATTCGAATGTGATTTCGACCTCTCTGGCGGCAATTGCAGCCGATATCGGCACCAGCCCCATTGCGCTGAAGCTGGCGCTCACATCCTATCTCGTATCTTTGGCGGTATTTATTCCGGTCAGCGGCTGGATGGCCGACCGCTATGGCGCCCGTAATGTATTTCGTGCAGCGATTGCGGTTTTTGTGATCGGCTCTGTGGCCTGTGCAGCATCCAATTCTCTGATGAGCTTTGTGGTCGCGCGTTTTTTGCAGGGCATGGGCGGGGCGATGATGACGCCGGTCGGTCGTCTGGTCTTGTTGCGCTCCACACCGCGTAATCAGCTGGTGAATGCGATGGCATGGCTGGCAATTCCGAGCATGGTCGGGCCCTTGGTCGGGCCGCCGGTCGGCGGTTTCATCACAACCTATTTCAGCTGGCACTGGATTTTTCTGATTAATGTGCCGATTGGTTTGGCCGGTATCTGGTTTGCCACCAAATATCTGCCGGTGCTGGATGTGCCGTTGCCGCGCAAGCTGGATGTAACCGGTTTTATCCTGTCGGGGCTGGCAATGTCCGGTGTGGTCTTCGGGCTTTCTGTGGTCAGTCTTCCGGCGCTGCCGCCTGCGGTGGGTATTATCACGCTTGGTGTCGGTCTGCTGTCGACAGCTCTATATATCCGCCATGCAAAGCGGGTGGAAAATCCGCTGCTTGATTTGTCATTGTTTCAGAATGATGTGTTCCGTATTTCCGTTGTCGGCGGCAGCCTGTTCCGTTTAGGTATCGGTGCTATTCCGTTTCTGCTGCCGCTGATGTTGCAGCTCGGTTTCGGGCTTGATCCGTTTCAATCCGGTATGATCACTTTTGTTTCGGCAATCGGGGCATTGCTGATGAAATTCGGCGCGACACGAGTTTTCTCCCGTTTTGGCTTCCGCCGGTTGCTGATGTTCGGCTCTCTCGCATCCGCATGTTTTATTATTCTGAACGGTTTTTTCACCCCGCAAACACCGATGACGCTGATCCTGATCGCCTTGCTGTTTGGTGGCTTCCTGCGTTCTATGTTCTTCACCGGTGTCAATGCGCTGGGCTTTGCAGAAATTCCCGACGACAAAACCAGTCAGGCAACACCGATTTCTGCGGTTGCCCAGCAGGTTTCCATCGCAATGGGTGTGGCGCTGGCCGGTGTGATACTGGAACTGAGCACAATCATTCGTGGTTCTGTGCTGCAATTGCAGGATTTCCATATCGCGTTTTATATTGTCGGTGCTATTTCCGCGCTGGCTTTCTTCTCTTTTGTTAAGCTGAAGCCGGAAGCT
>NZ_ANNO01000275.1:0-17208 GCF_000409565.1 Pseudochrobactrum sp. AO18b | reverse complement strand
GCGGCTGAGCCGCGCTTTTTTTATTGGTCTGCTAAGCGAGATTACTCTTCGCTGTCATCTTCCTTACGGCCTTTGAAATCGCGGGCGAGCAGATAAAGCTCAACGGATTCCGCGCGCGATGCAGGTGGCTTAACGTGATGCACAGAGCGGAAATTCTGCTTCAGCATGGTCAACAGGTCGTTCTCGGTGCCGCCCTGAAAGGTCTTGGTCAGGAAGTGGCCACCCGGTTTCAGTACCGAAACGGCAAAATGCGCTGCGACTTCACAAAGATGCGCGGTGCGCAGATGGTCGGTGCGGCGATGACCGGTGGTTGGTGCCGCCATATCGGAAATCACCAGATCAGGTGAGTCACCCAATGCATTCATAATGGCATTCGGTGCTTCATCATCCAGAAAGTCCATTTTCAGGAGTGCAACACCCGGCAACGGATCAACGTCGAGATAATCAATGCCGACCACATGCGGCTGCTCATCATTGGAACCGACGATCTTCGCAGCAATCTGGCTCCAGCCGCCAGGGGCTGCACCAAGATCGATAATCTTCTGGCCTTTTTTCAGAATATTATAGCGCTCATTAATCTCGATCAGCTTGTAGGCCGCGCGGGAGCGGTAGCCGTCTGCCTTGGACTGCTGCACATAAGGGTCGTTGAGATGGCGTTCCAGCCAGCGGCGCGATGTTTCTTTAATCGTGCCGGCCTTTTTCTTGACACGCACATGCATACCGCGCGTGCCTGCGCCGCCACGGCCACCGGTGGTGTTGCCGAATTTTGATTTGCCGGATTTGCTTCCAGAACCGCTCATATCGACTGTCTGCCCTTTAGCTGCGTGTCCCTGCCGGAACCGTTTTTCATATAAGTTTCTTTTGCCTGATGAGGGCGGCGGTGGCGCCATGCACCATCGCGGGACATCAATTCAGTAAGGATACCTTCGCGCAAACCGCGATCGGCAACCAGCAATCTTTCGCTCGGCCAGATCTGACGGATGGCATCGAGAATAGCACAACCGGCCAGCACCAGATCAGCACGGTCAGCACCGATGCACGGATTGGCCACACGGGTTTTGAAATCCCATGACAACAGCTTGGCGGTCATGTCAGTCACATCCTGCGAGCCCATCCACATGCCATCCACGCGGCGACGGTCATAGCGCTCAAGCCCCAGATGAATGCCTGCCAAAGTGGTTACCGTACCGGATGTGCCGAGCAGATGGAAATGTGTGCTTTGGGCAAGTTCGCCCAGCTTGTGCCGCTCGCTAAAATCATTCAGCATACCGGCAACATAGGCAACCATTTCCGCATAATTTTCGGGCGTAACATCGCGTCCGCCGAATTTCTCCGCCAGAGTGACAACACCAACGGGCAGGGAGGTCCATGCGGTGATATGTTCTGCAAGGCGTGAAGAGCGGCGGCAGGTCACATCAATCAGGGCGATTTCCGAGGAGCCGCCACCGATGTCAAACAGCACAAGCGCATCGGTCTCGCGATTGACCAGTGTACCGCAGCCGGAAACCGCAAGGCTTGCTTCAGTCTGACGGTCCACAATTTCCAGCTCAAGACCGGCTTCTTCGCGTACCCGCTCCAGAAAATCCTCGCCATTGCTGGCCGAACGGCAGGCTTCTGTCGCAATCAGGCGTCTGCGGCGGATATTCTTGCTCTCAAGCTTATCACGGCAGATTTTCAGCGCTTCAATCGCACGGTTCATTGCCTGATCGCTCAGGCGGCCGCTGGTGCCGAAGCCTTCACCAAGACGCACAATACGCGAGAAAGAGTCGACAACGCGGAATTGTCCGGGTCTGCTTGGTGTGGCAATCAGCAAACGGCAATTATTGGTGCCGAGATCAAGGGCAGCATAAAGCGGCGGCTCATAGGCACGCGGCTGCGCGGCCTGCGGCGCACGGTTTTCACCTGCGTGACCGGAATTATGCTCTGCTCTGGCCGCACTTGTTTTCGGGCCTTGGCGGTTTGGCGCATGCCCGTGCTTGGCGGTTTGAACTTGTGATGCAGATTGTGCCGATGGTGCTGCAGCTATATTATTGGCTGCGGCCGGATTGTCCTGCTGCTTTTTACGGCGCGAACGTCTGCGGCGGTTCGAGAGTTTCTTCCCGTTTCTTTGGCCGTTTTTCTGCTCGCTCTTCGGTGCATGATTGCCGGAACTGTTTTCTGCACGCGCTGATTTGGCTGCAGATGACTTATCGCTGTTCGCAGAAACCCGTTCGGTGGCAAGAGAAGAACCTTGTGCACCGGCTGACATCGTTTCCGAGCCATTATGCTTACCGGCTTTTCGCCGGCGCGCACGTTTGCGCTGTTTTTTATCGAAGCGTCCCGATTCATCTGCCACGGGCTTTGGTGACGATGAGCCGACAGGAGAACGGCCTGACCGTTGCCCTGTATTTGGTGGTTCAGAGGAAGATGTTCTTCCTTCTTTGCCGCCAGACGCCCCGTTGATAGACACCTTTGGGGCGTGCAGATCGGGGTTCTTCAAAGTTTTTGTCCTTTTGGCACCGCGCGAACCCTTCAGGGACGCAGGCATGGTGCAGACTATTTCACGTTGCCCTTAATGTAACAGTCCTTTGCCGATTTACCAAGGGGCGCAAATTGCTAAGAGAAAGGAGAATTTTGTGATCTGTGGAAAAATATATTGAAATCAGTGCAAAGAGGGTTTGCATTTGTGAAAATATCAATTATATGACCACCCACGGCGCCGCGAGCGTCACCGCTTCGCTCTCACAGAGCAGCGATGCTGGGGAATAGTTTAATGGTAGAACGACGGACTCTGACTCCGTTAGTCTTGGTTCGAATCCAGGTTCCCCAGCCAATTTTCTTCTCAATTCATAGAATATAATGATTTACCGGTTTGATGCGGTAATCCATTGTTTTGATATGGTATATTTCCGTGTCGGCGGTGTTTTCTGAGGAAGAACCGAATTTTCCGAAAGCTGTAATCCATACGAATCGCACCAGCCGATGCGGCATGTGATTCTTTCATTTCCCCGACATCAGCCTTCATTTTTAATTATCCGGCCTGATTTTATTGCTGATACATAGAAATCTTATTTTTTTCGATGCTCGAAAAATAGATGACAAGCAGAAAAATCCGTGCCAGTCTTATCTGCAGAGGAGACAGACGGAAGCAGGTCGGCAAGAACCGTTCCGTTATAAGGGAGGTGTCGTGTGACGGGAGGCGTTTCACGATCTGAAGAGTTGCGCTGGCAAAACCGGCGGCGGATTCTGCGATTGCTGCGGCAGTCCGGCAGTCTGTCGCGCACGGATATCGCCGGCATGACTGGTATGAGCCACTCCACAATTTCCGCTATCAGTGCCATGTTGCTGGCAGAGCAGGTGCTCGTTGAAGTGCCTGAAACAGAAGCCGCGAATAATACCGAGGGTAAGCGCGGCCGTCCGCAGGTTTTGCTCGGGCTCAATCCTCAATGCGCATTTGTCGTTGCGGTCAATATCGCGCTGAATGTGATTGACGTAGACCTGTTCGATTATACGGGACAGAGAGTTGCCTTTGAGCAATTGCAGCTTGATACGCTGACTATAGCGCCGGATGCACTTCTTGCAGCCTTGGAGCGGCAGATCAGCGGATTACTCAGCCGCTATCCTGATCAGGCGAAAAATCTGCGCCATATCTCTGTGAGCGTGCAGGGCATGACCGATGCTGCCCATCAGATGCTGGTCTGGTCACCGACAATCGGTGCGGAAAATGTAACTATAGCGGATTTTCTGAAGCAGGCTTTTGATGTTCCGGTGATGGTTTTCAACGACTGTCTGATGATCGCCGAAGCCTTGCGCTGGTCGCAGCCGGATATCTTCCACGGTGATTTCGCGGCGATCCTGTTTTCGTCCGGTATCGGCATGGGGCTGTATCTGAAAGGCGAACCGTTTTCCGGTGCACGCTCGTCAGCTGCGGAATTCGGTCATGTGGTCTATATGCCGGATGGTGCTTTGTGCCGCTGTGGTCGCCACGGTTGTCTTGAGGCCTATGCCAGTGATTATGGCATCTGGCGCAAGGCGCATGGTGTTGATGAAAACAGTGCACCCGTGGCGATGATTCCCGAGAGCGATTTTTATGCGCTGGCGCATGAGGCCAGAACGGCAGACGGCGTTGCACGGCAGGCTTTCCAGCAGGCAGGCAAGGCGCTTGGTTTTGCCTTGCGCAGCATTTTCTCGTTGATTGATCCGGTGCCGCTGGCCTTTGTCGGCCCCGGTGTGCACGCTTTTGATCTCATCGAGGATGAATTGCGCCAGACCATCAGCGGCGATCTTGCCGATGGACGGCAGGTCGGGCCGCGTAACGGCCTGCAATCGCCCAAAGACCTGACCATCCGTTGCTATCCGTCGGAACAGCCGCTGATCCTGCAAGGCTGTGCAATCACATCTTTGCTTCGCGTTGATGCGGAGACGGAAGTTCAGAAATCAAAATTGCTGGTGACAAATAATAATAACGCACAGAGGGTAACGGCATGAGCACAGGTTTCTTCGGATTGGATAAACCCATCCGCTATGAGGGTGAGAAAAGCACCAATCCGCTTGCCTATCGTTTCTACAATCCGAACGAGATTGTGCTGGGCAAAAGGCTGGAAGATCATCTGCGCTTTGCCATTGCCTATTGGCACAGTTTTGCATGGGTTGGCGGCGATCCGTTCGGCGGGCAGACTTTTGAGCGCCCGTGGTTCGGCGACACGCTGGATCACGCGAAGCACAAAGCTGATGTGGCCTTTGAATTGTTTACGCTGCTCGGTACACCTTATTATTGTTTCCACGATGCGGATATCCGCCCCGAGGGCAAAAATTTTGCGGAAACATCGGCCAATCTCGACCACATGGCCGATTATCTTCAGGAGAAGATGAACCAGACGGGCGTCAAACTGCTCTGGGGGACCGCCAATCTTTTCTCGCATCGCCGCTATATGGCCGGTGCTGCCACCAATCCTGATCCTGAAATTTTTGCCTATGCTGCCGCGACGGTTAAGCATTGCATGGATGTGACGCACCGCCTGAATGGTGAGAATTATGTGCTCTGGGGCGGGCGTGAAGGCTATGAAACCCTGCTGAATACCGATGCAGGGCGCGAGCTTGACCAGATGGGGCGCTTTCTCTCGCTGGTGGTCGATTACAAGCATAAAATCGGTTTCAAAGGCACAATCCTTGTCGAGCCTAAGCCGCAGGAACCGACCAAGCATCAATATGATTTTGATGTCGCCACCGTTTACGGCTTTCTCAAGCGCTATGGTCTGGAAGGCGAGGTGAAGGTCAATATCGAGCAGGGGCATGCCATTCTTGCCGGTCATTCATTTGAACATGAGCTGGCAATGGCCAATGCGCTGGGCATTTTCGGCTCCATTGATATGAACCGCAATGATTACCAGTCCGGCTGGGATACAGATCAGTTTCCGAACAATGTGCCGGAAATGGCGCTGGCCTATTATCAGGTTCTGCAAGGCGGCGGCTTTACCACCGGCGGCACAAATTTTGATGCCAAATTGCGGCGTCAGTCGCTCGATCCGCAGGATCTGCTGATTGCGCATATCGGCGCGATGGATTGCTGTGCACGCGGGCTTAAAGCCGCAGCGAAAATGATTGAGGATAAAGCTTTGTCCGCTCCGCTTGATGCACGTTATGCCGGATGGCAGCAGCCGCAGGCGCAGGCCATGTTGCAGGGCAAACAATCACTGGAAGACATTGCTGCCTATGTGCGCGACAGCGGAATTGAGCCGCAGCCGGTTTCCGGTCGTCAGGAATATCTGGAGAATATCGTGAATTGTTACGTTTAGTTGCACTTCTGGCAACGGCGAACATCAGAAACGATACAGAAAATTCGGGAGTGGGATGATGAAAACGATTAAAGGACCGGCGATATTTCTGGCGCAGTTTGCGGGAGATGCGGCACCGTTTAACTCCTTTGAGAATATCTGCAAATGGGCAGCCTCGCTGGGCTATAAGGGCGTGCAGATTCCGACATGGGATAAGCGTTTGTTCGATCTGAAAAAAGCATCGGATTCGCAAACCTATTGCGATGAAATCAAAGGCATTGCCGCTGATAATGGTTTGGAGATCACCGAGCTTTCAACGCATTTGCAGGGGCAGCTTGTTGCGGTGCATCCGGCCTATGATGCAGCCTTTGATGGTTTTGCCGATGAGGATGTGCGCGGCAATCCGCAGGCACGTCGGGCATGGGCGGAAGATCAGGTGCGCCGCGCGCTGCGGGCTTCCAAACATCTTGGCCTGACTGCGATGGCATCCTTCTCCGGTGCGCTGGCATGGCCCTATGTTTATCCGTGGCCGCAGCGCCCTGCCGGTCTTGTCGAAACAGCTTTTGATGAACTGGCGCAACGCTGGACACCGCTGCTCAATTATGCCGATGAAAACGGTGTGGATGTTTGCTACGAATTACATCCGGGGGAAGATCTGCATGACGGCATTTCCTATGAGATGTTCTTGGATCGGGTGAAAAATCATGCCCGCGCCAATATCCTGTATGATCCGTCGCATTTCGTGCTGCAGCAGCTCGATTACCTTGATTTCATTGATATTTATCATGAACGCATCAAAGCGTTTCACGTCAAGGATGCGGAGTTTAATCCGACCGGACGACAGGGCGTTTATGGCGGCTTCCAGAGCTGGGTGAACCGCGCAGGCCGTTTCCGCTCGCTGGGTGACGGGCAGGTCGATTTCGGCGGTATTTTCTCGAAACTGACAACGCATGACTTCGACAGCTGGGCGGTGCTTGAATGGGAATGCGCATTGAAGCATCCTGAAGACGGTGCGCGGGAAGGTGCGGAATTTATCCGTCATCATATCATCCGTGTCACAGAGCGTGCTTTTGATGATTTTGCCGATGCGGGCACTGATGATGCGGCAAACCGTAAAATGCTCGGTTTGGTCTAAGGGAGGCGGTTATGGGAAACGCAGCACATCGTATCAGACTTGGCATGGTCGGCGGGGGACAGGGCGCTTTTATTGGCGCGGTGCATCGCATTGCAGCGCGGATCGACGATCAGTATGAACTGGTTGCCGGTGCGCTTTCATCCGATCCGGCACGCGCAGGTGCTTCTGCGCAAGAGCTGGGCATTGCACCTGAGCGCTCTTATGCGTCTTTTGAAGAAATGGCGCTGGCGGAAAGCAAAAGGCCGGATGGGATTGAGGCTGTGGCTATAGTCACGCCGAACCATCTGCATGGCACAGCTGCCCGTGCTTTTCTGGCCGCAGGCATTCACGTAATTTGCGACAAGCCGCTGACAACAACAGTTTCTGAAGCCGAGCAGCTGGTTGAAACTGTTCAGCAGTCCGGTAAAATCTTTGTGCTGACCCATAATTACAGTGGCTATCCGATGATCCGGCAGGCGCGGGAAATGGTGGCCAATGGTGATCTGGGCGATATCCGTGTTGTGCAGGCCGAATATGCACAGGACTGGCTGACCGAGCGCAGTGAGCTGAGCGGTAATAAACAGGCTGAATGGCGCACTGATCCGAAACGCTCCGGAGCCGGTGGCGCAATCGGTGATATCGGCACCCATGCCTATCATCTGGCCGGATTTGTCAGCGGTCTTGAAGCCGAGGCTGTGCTGGCGCAGCTGACCAGTTTTGTTGAGGGGCGGGCGCTGGACGATGATGTGCAGATTATGCTGCGCTACAAAGGCGGCGCACGCGGCATGTTATGGGCAAGTCAGGTTGCCGTCGGCAATGAAAACGGGCTGAAACTGCGGGTCTATGGTAGCAAAGGCGGGCTGGAATGGTCGCAGTCTGATCCGAACTATCTGTGGTTCACGCGTTTCGGCGAGCCGAAGCAACTCATCACCCGTGGCGGTGCCGGAGCCGGTGCTTCAGCGGCACGAGTTACCCGTATTCCGGGCGGGCATCCGGAAGGTTATCTCGAAGGTTTTGCCACGATTTACACGGAAGCAGCACGCGCTATCCGCGCAGCGCGCAACGGTGAAAAACCGGATGCGGCGGTACTATATCCGACTGTTGAAGACGGGCTTGAAGGAATGCGCTTTATTGAAGCCTCTGTGGCTTCATCCAAAGCAGGCAATGTCTGGACAAATTTGCGATGACAGAACGAGACACGAGCAGCAAACCACCTTTTATGCGTGTTGAGGGACTGGCCAAAAGTTTTGGACCGGTGGAAGTGCTGCGCGATATTACGCTGGATATCCGTGAGGGTGAAATCCACACGGTGATCGGCGAAAACGGTGCCGGTAAATCGACATTGATGAAACTGCTGGCCGGACATTTAAGTCCGAGCAAGGGCACAATCTTTATTGATGGACAGCCGGTTGTGCTGTCAGGGCCAGTTGATGCGGAACATCGCGGTATTGTGCTGGTGCATCAGGAGATTTTGCTGGCACCGGATATGACTGTTGCACAGAATATTTTCCTCGGTCGCGAGCAGCGCAAAGGTCCGATGCTGAATGACCGTGCGATGAATGCGCAGGCCAGAGCGGCAGTTGCAGATCTCGGTGCTGATATCGACCCGACGACCCGTGTTGAGCAATTGTCGATTGCACAGAGGCAGTTGGTGCAGATTGCCCGTGCTTTGCTGGTGCCGCACAGACTGGTGATTTTTGATGAGCCGACTGCTTCACTGACGCCGGTTGAAACTGAGGCTTTGCTCAAAGTCATCATGGCTATCCGTAATCGCGGTGCTGCGATTTTGTATATTTCGCACCGCTTGCCGGAGGTGAAAGCCATTGCCGATCGCGTGACAGTGCTGCGCGACGGGCAGATGATTACAACGCGCGAGGCTGAGGGGCTGGAACCGCTGGATATGGCGCAGCTGATGGTCGGGCGGGATATGTCCCAGCTTTATCCGGAACGTGTCATCCCGCAGGTCAGAACGCCGGTGCTGGAAGTCTTGGATTTTACCGTTCCGGGTTATGCGAGCAATTGTGGCTTTACGCTGCATAAAGGTGAAATACTCGGTTTTGCGGGGCTGATTGGCGCGGGGCGCACCGAGCTTTGCGAGGGCGTGGTGGGCTTGCGTCATGCGCATGGTACTGTGCGTGTCAACGGAACCGCACGGCGCTTTCATAATGCCCGTGAGAGCATGGATGCCGGACTTGTTTACCTGAGTGAAGACCGCAAGGGCAAAGGACTGTTGCTGGCACAAAACCTGCGCACCAATCTGACATTGGCCGCTTTAAGCCAATTTTCAGGCTTGCAGATCAACCGCACTGCCGAGGCCGCAGCATTGGAAAAGGCAATCGGGGACTTTGATATCCGTACCCGTAATCCTGATCTTCTCGCCGGACAGCTTTCAGGCGGTAATCAGCAGAAATTGCTGCTGGCGAAGATGATGCTGCTCGAGCCGGATATTGTGATCATTGATGAGCCGACACGCGGTATCGACATTGGCACCAAAGAGCAGATTTACCGTTTTATTGCCGAGCTGGCCGCACAGGGCAAAGCCGTTATCGTGATTTCTTCGGAAATGCCGGAGCTGATCGGCCTGTGTCACCGTGCTTTGGTGATGCGCAATGGCCGTATCGTTGCGGAAATCAGCGGAGACAAAATGACCGAGAATGAAATTGTTGTGCACGCCACCGGTGTCACATCTTCAGAGGCTGCAATTTTGCAGAGGCGCTATGACAGAACAGGCTAAAACCACTCCGCAAAATACAACAGAACGCCGCTTCTGGCAGGATATGGATTTGCGTGCTGTTGCCCCTTTCGTGGCATTGGCGGCTCTGCTGGTCTTTGGAACGCTGGTGAATTCCAATTTCATCGGTGTGGACAATCTGCTGAATATTGCAACACGCAGTGCCTTCATCGCGATTATCGCTATCGGCGCGACCTTTGTGATCTCGTCCGGCGGTCTTGATCTGTCTGTCGGCTCTATGTCTGCCTTTGTCGCCGCTGTTACGATCATGTTCATGAATTCCGGCATCATCACCGGCATTCTGCCGATGCTGCTGGTGGCGGCCTGTATTGCTATTGTTGTCGGCGCGCTTTGCGGACTGGCCAATGGTGTCACGACCACACTCGGACGTATCGAACCATTTATCGTTACACTCGGCACAATGGGGATTTTCCGCGCACTCACCATTTATCTGGCTGAAGGCGGTTCCATTGCCATGAAATCACAGGAGCTGCGGGCAGCCTATCGTCCGGTTTATTTCGGCAATATTCTGGGCGTTCCGGTGCCGATTATTGCAATCATTGTTGTGGCGCTGATTGCATCTTTCATTCTCTATCGCACAGCTTTTGGCCGCCATATTATCGCGGTTGGTTCCAATCAGGATGTGGCGCGTTATTCCGGCATTCCGGTTAACCGCGTGCGCACAATGGCTTTTGTCATTCAGGGGATCTGCGTTGCTATCGCTATTCTGATTTACATTCCGCGTCTGGGCGCAGCCACACCAACCACGGGACTGATGTGGGAATTGCAGGCAATTACAGCGGTGGTAATCGGTGGCACAGCCTTGCGTGGCGGTGTTGGCCGCATCTGGGGCACTGTTTGCGGTGCGCTCATTCTGGAAGTTGTCGGTAATATTATGGTTCTGTCTGATCTGGTCAGTGAATATCTGATCGGAGCGGTGCAGGGCGCGATTATCATTATTGCAATGCTGGTGCAGCGGTCATTGTCGCGGCGTCAGTAATTGCAGATGTACTTGGCGGTGGGGCTGTGGCCCCGCTGTCGCAAAGCGGCGGAGGGGAGGCCGGACCGCCGTGTCGTCAGGCCAAATATCAGGGAGTGAGACCATGAAAAATATTCTGTTAGGTGCTGTTTGTGCTGCTGCCCTGTTCGGGACAGCGGCTCAGGCACAGGAAGAAAAGAAAGTCACGATTGCCGTGTCGATACCGGCGGCTGACCACGGCTGGACCGGCGGCGTTGTCTATCACGCAGAACGTGCAAAAGCGGTTCTGGAGAAGAGCCATCCGGGTTTGAAAATTGTTATCAAAACCTCGCCGGACGGCGCTTCGCAGGCCAATGCTCTGGAAGATCTGACCACGCAGGGCATGGATGCGCTGGTAACGCTGCCGCATAATTCCGATGAGCTGACCGATCCGATCCGTCAGGTGAAGGATAAGGGCATTTTCATTACCGTTGTTGACCGCGCATTGTCTGACCAGTCCATTCAGGATCTTTATGTTGCCGGTAATAATGAAGAACTCGGCCGCGTTGCCGGTCAGTATCTGAAAGATACGCTTGGCAAAGGCGATGTCGTGGTTATTCGTGGCCTGCCGATCGTGATTGATGAAGAGCGACAGAAGGGCTTTGACGGTGCGGTGGCCGGCAGCGACATCAAGGTGCTGGACAAGCAGTTCGGTAACTGGTCGCGCGATGATGCCTTTAAAGTGATGCAGGATTATCTGGTTAAATATCCGAAGATCGATGCGGTCTGGACGCAGGATGACGATATGAGCGTTGGTGCTCTTGAAGCCATTCAGCAGGCTAAACGCACAGATATTAAAATGGTTGTCGGTGGTGCCGGCATGAAAGAAATGATCAAAAAGGTTGCCGACGGCGATGCTATGGTGCCGGTTGATGTGCTCTATCCGCCTGCAATGATTGCAACTGCAATGGAACTGACCGTTGCCAATTTCTACGATCAGGTGCCGGTGCGCGGACGCTATATTCTGGATGCAACCCTTGTCACCAAGGACAATGCACAGGAATTCTACTTCCCTAATTCACCATATTGATCAGGTTGTACCTGAAAAAAGAAAAGCTCCGGTTCGCCGGAACTTTTTTGTTTTGTACTATGAGCGGATACTTATTTCAGTAATTCTTTGGTGCGTTTTATAGCGGAAGCAAAGCCATCCAGCGGAACTGTAAGTTTAAGATCTTTTCCGTCCGCAGATTGTATGAGGACAGACAGGTTCTGCCCCTTGCTTAAGGCATCTGTCTTCGCAGCATCAAAACTGGCGGGTACAATACAACCGGCTGGCAGGCAGGTTGAGAATGCAACAGCTTTGTCCGCAGTGGTTTCATCAATCTGCAAAACCGCTCCGGCGCTGAGATTGAGGCCGAACGGCAGAACAAAGGCACCGGATGCACCGCTTTTGTCAGGGCTAATCTCAACGGCAAGAGCCCGCTGTCTTTTGTCATCAACCTGTTGCTGGGACATGGAACAGAGGACTTTCTGCGCTTCGTCCTGCTTTTGAACAAGGCAGGAAACTGTCCAGTTGCCGTAAGTTTCAGAGAGCGATGATGCTCCGCCGGGTAATCCGGTGGCAGCTGATACGGATGCAACATGCAGGGTCAGACAGAGTATGGTTCCGGTTATTATTTTGAGGATGTTTTTGTTATTCATCACTTACGCTCCCCTGTTTTATTGAATGACTGACGGATATTTCAGAAACCGGCAGATATGGTTTTCGCCGGTTCTGAATAATTGAAAATAATCCGCACCATAGACAGTTTTGGCCGGTGAAATACTGACAATTATGCATGTTTTACGGGGATAAAATCGGAGCATTCCGGCAATGCGGAAATATCGGGCTTTATTGGTTAAGCCTGTGCTTGCAACTGTGCAAACAAGCCGTTAAATCAGATTATGATGGGCTGAAACTCCGGTCATTGAATATACATTTCTGTAGGGCTGAAAACATATGTTGTTTTTGTGCTGACAATAATGATGTGAATGATTGTGCAGACAGAATGAAATCCCATCCGGTCGGGGAGCCTTGGGAGGGGTTTATGAACAGAAGACATTTACTGGCTTTAACTGCAGCAGCTGCATTGTCGGCAGCATTGCCGCAAATGAGTTTTGCGGCGGAAACCATCAAAATCGCAGACGTGATTGAACTGTCCGGTGCAGGCGCGACCGTTGGCACCAATTGGCGCGACGGTTTGAAGCTGGCTGTTGAAGAGATCAATGCCGCAGGCGGCGTGCTCGGACAGCAGCTCGAAGTCACAGACTATGACACGCAAACCGATGCAACGACTTCGCGCGCTATGGTGCAGAAGGCGATTGACGACGGCGCTTATGTGATTATGGGGCCGATTTATTCCGGCTCGGTCAAAGTCAATATGATGGTTGCCATGCAGAATGGCGTGCCGCAGCTGACTGGTGCGGAAGCACCATTCATCACCGATCTCGGTAATCCTTATATTTTCCGCACATCCTTCGGCGCGCAGCAGTCGATGCCGAAACTGGTGAAATATCTCACCGATGAATTGAGTGCCAAAACCGTTGCCGTTGCATGGGTCAATAATGATTTCGGCAAGGGCGGACGCGATGCGTTTGTTGCGGAACTTGACAAGCGTGGCATCAAGCTTGTCGGCGATGTTTCCAGTGAAGTCGGTCAGGCTGATTTCGCCGCTGACGTGGTGAAGCTTAAAGACAGCAATGCCGATGTGATCTTTGCCTATCTGCACGAAGAAGAAAGCGCGCGTCTGCTGAAAGAAATGCAGAAACAGGGCGTGAAACAGCCGATCTTTGGTGAAACCACACTGATGAACCAGAAGGTAATTGATCTGGCCGGTGATGCGGTCAACGGCGTACGCGGCCATGTTGGTTTGACAGCTGATGCACCGGTGCAGGCTGTGCAGGATTTTGCCAAGAAATTTGAAGGCAAATATGGCTACAAGCCGGATCACAATGCGATTAAAGCCTATATGGGCGCTTATATCGTGAAATATGTGACCACGAAAAACGGTAAAGTTGACCGTCAGGCTTTTGCTGATGCGCTTCACGGGCTGACCATCACACCGGCCGATGAGCCGGGCATTCTGATGGAAACCACATGGGACGACAAAGGCGAAGTGAACCGTGAGAGCTTCCTTGTGGAAGTCAAAGACGGCAAGCAGTCTGTCGTCTCCACACTGCCGAAGCTTTAACGCATGTCGCGGAAAAGTGGATGCCGGTTTTCCGATAACGACATGCGTAACAATAAATAGTCGTTGCATATTCCGGCGGGGTGCCCGCCGGATTATGCCCGCAAAACGGACTTTTCCTGATGGCTACTTTCTTTCAGTTGCTGGTGTCGGGTCTGGCAACAGGCTCGATCTATGCCCTTGTGGCAATCGGCTTTACTTTGCTCTGGCAGGCGTCGCAGACGATCAATTTCGCGCAGGGCGAATTTGTCATGCTGCCCGCATTTTTTGTGCTGGCAGGCACGCAGATTTTAGGTCTCAGCTTTCCGGTTGCCATTTTGCTGGCGCTGGTGCTGACACTGCTGTTTCTGGGCTATGGCTTCAAACGTATCATCATTGATCCGTTGCTGCCGCATGGCGTGTTGCCGATTGTTATTGCGACAATCGCGCTGGGCATTTTGCTGAAAGAAGGCGTCAAACAATTCTATACGGCGGAAGCTATGCCGTTTCCGGCGCTGTTTACCGACCGCACTTTGAATATTTTCGGAGCGGCGATCTCGGTGCAGGATATTGCGGTTCTGGCGATCTCGCTCGGCACTGTGGCGCTGCTGCAATTCTTCCTCAACGGCACCAAGACGGGGCGCTGTATGCAGGCAACAGCGCAAAATCCGCAGGTGGCGGAAATTCTCGGCGTGCCGGTTAAGCGCATGATTCTTTATACATTTTTAATCAATGGCGCGCTGGCTTTGCTGGCATCCATTCTGATTTCACCGATCTATCTGGCGAAATTCTCCAATGGTGAAACATTGGGGCTGATCGCTTTTATCGCGGCGATTGTCGGTGGCTTTAACCAGATTCGTGGTGCCTTGGCCGGTGGTCTGCTGATCGGCGTGATTGATAATCTCTCGGCTGCTTATATTTCCGCATCCTATCGCTCGGCAGTGCCGTTGATCCTGCTGATTGTGATTATTCTCGTGCGCCCGCAGGGGCTGTTCGGCAAGGCGGAAGGACGTACAATATGAGCCTTCGCAAAATACTCTTTCTTCTGGCCGGTCTGGCTATTCTGATTGCTTTGCCATTCTCGCAATCCAATTATGGACTACTGGTACTGTCGTCGTGGCTGATCTATTCCATTGCTGCCATGGGGCTTAACCTGACGCTCGGCTATGCGGGGCAGATTTCGCTGGCGCAGGCCGGTTTTATGGCTTTGGGTGCCTATACTGTGGCGCTGATGACCATGGCTGGTATCGCATGGCCATTCGCGCTGATTGCGGCAATGCTGCTGTGCTTTGTGCTTGGTCTGCTGCTCGGTTATCCGGCTTTGCGGGTACAGCATCATTTTCTGGCTTTTGTGACGCTGGCTTTCAATGCGCTGGTTATCCTCGTGCTGCGCAATGAAGAATGGCTGACAGGCGGGACATACGGTCTGACTGGCATTCCGCGTCCGGAAATTTTCGGCATGAAAACCATGATGGCCACGCCGTTTTATTATTTCGTACTTGGCCTGTTTGTGCTGACGGCACTGGCGCTTTACGGCATTATTCGCTCTCCTTGGGGGCGGGCATTTAAAGGCCTGCGTGAAAACCCGATCCGCGCGAATAGTCTGGGCGTTGATGTGCGTAAAATGACTTTGCTGGCCTTTGCGATTGGTGCTGCCTATGGCGGTCTGGCTGGTGGCTTGATTGCGCAGCTCACCCAATATATCGAGCCGCATTCTTTCGGTCTGCCGATCTCGCTTAAAATCCTGCTGATGGTGATTGTCGGCGGTGCTGGCTTCTTCTTCGGGCCGGTCTTGGGGGCTTTCCTGATCGTGCTGGCGCCGGAATTCCTGCGCTTTACCGAGGGCTATTATCTGATGCTCTATGCGGTACTGGTGATTGTGCTGATGGTATTCTGCCCGACAGGACTTTTGGGATTGGCTGAGCGTGCCAAGAATGCATTGAAGCAGCGCCGTAATCCGCAGGCAACCGCATGGACGACAAAAGCTGCGCTCGACAGCAACGGGGAGAAAAACCAATGAATCCCGTTCTTTCCGTGCGTAATCTGAGCAAGAATTTTGGCGGTGTAACCGCTGTGGATGATGTATCCTTTGAGGTGCATGAAGGGGAAATCCTCGGTCTGATCGGGCCGAATGGCAGTGGCAAATCCACTTTGTTCAACTGTATTCTCGGGCAATTGCCTGCCACAAATGGCACGGTGCTGGTGGACGGGCAGAATGTTGCGGGCAAACGCCCAAGCGATCTCAATAAGCTCGGCGTCGGCCGCACCTTCCAGATGCTGCAGGTGTTTCCGGATATGAGCGTGCTGGATAATATCATTCTGGCCGGTCAGGAGCATAAAGGCTCGATGCTGTCGCGTTTGTTCGGTCGTCCGGATGCCGGTTTGACTGAAGAAGCGAAGATGATGATCGAGTTCTTCCGTCTCACACATCAGACCCATGAAAAAGCAGGTTCTCTGTCTTACGGGCAGCAGAAATTGCTCGATGCGGCGATGGCCTTTGTGGCGGGGCCGAAGCTGGTGATGCTGGATGAACCGGCAGGCGGGGTTAATCTCACCATGCTGGCCGATCTCAAGGAGCGTCTCAAGGCGTTTAACCGTGAGCGCGGTGCTACCTTTGTTGTGATCGAGCATAATATGGAATTTGTCATGTCGCTCTGCACGCGCATTATTGTGCTGGCAAACGGGCGTATCATTGCCGAAGGCGATCCGGAAACTGTGCGTAACAATCCGGACGTCATTGAAGCCTATCTGGGAGGCTGAGCCATGCTGGAACTGAAACAGGTCTTTGGCGGCTACGGCAAAATGACCATTCTCAACGGTACGTCTTTTCGCATTGAAAAAGGCACGATCACCACAGTGATCGGCCCTAACGGTGCGGGAAAATCTACCGTATTCAAAGCGATTTTCGGCCTTCTGAATATCCGCTCAGGGCAGGTGCTGCTCAACGGCAAGGATGTGACAGGGCAGTCGCCTGCTAAAATGCTGGCTCATGGCGTGAGCTATGTCCCGCAGGGGCGCAACCTGTTTCCTATGCTGTCGGTGAAGCATAATCTGGAGATCGGCGGTATTTCCGCACCGGATCAGAGCAGGGTTGCACGCCGCATTGATGAGGTGATGGAGCAATTTCCGATCCTCAAAGAGAAAGCCAATCAGCAAGCGATTACACTCTCCGGTGGTCAGCAGAAGCAGCTGGAAATTGCCCGCGCACTGCTGCTTGATCCGAAACTGATCCTGATTGATGAACCGTCCATTGGTTTGTCACCGCAAATGGTGAGCGAGACATTCCGTACGCTGATCCGTCTGCGCGATGAAGGTGTGACGGTGCTGATGGTTGAGCAGAATGCCAAGGCGGCATTGGCGATGTCTGACTATGGTCTGGTGCTGGAGCAGGGGCAGACGCGGATGCATGACAAGGCAGATGCGCTGCTGGCTGATCCGCGTGTCGG
>NZ_ANNO01000274.1:0-4133 GCF_000409565.1 Pseudochrobactrum sp. AO18b | reverse complement strand
CGAAGAGGCGTGAATATAAAACAGCCCCGCATGAGCTATCATGCGGGGCTGTTTCGTATCAAATCATTCTCAGGCTGATTTCAGCAGATCGCCATGCGGGTCGATGACGAATTTCTTCGCGGCGCCCTGATCAAAGCTTTCATAGCCTTTCGGTGCGTCATCCAGCGAGATCAGCTGCGCATTGACGATTTCCGCAATATTCAGCCGGTCGTGGAGAATGGCTTGCATCAGCTGGCGGTTATATTTCAGCACAGGGGTCTGGCCGGTGTGGAAGCTCTGTGCTTTTGCCCAGCCAAGGCCGAAGCGTAAGGAAAGGCTGCCGACTTTGGCGGCTTTGTCCACCGCGCCCGGATCTTCGGTCACATAGAGCCCCGGAATACCGATATTGCCTGCCGCACGAGTGATTTCCATCATCTGATTGAGAACAATGGCCGGTTGCTCGCCGCCTGCATGGCCGCGTGCTTCAAAGCCCACGGCATCAATGGCGCTGTCGACTTCATTGCTGCCGGTAATATCGGCAATCAAATCACCGAGACGGTCGGAAGCTGATAGATCAACCGGTTCAAAGCCAACTTTCTTGGCATGGGCAAGGCGTTCTTTGTTGAAGTCGCCGATCATCACAACAGCTGCTCCGAGAATACGGGCAGAGGCGGCAGCCGCCAGACCAACAGGGCCTGCACCGGCCACATAAACAATCGAACCAACGCCGACACCGGCTTTAACCGCGCCGTGGAAGCCGGTTGGCAGAATATCGGACAGCATGGTCAGATCGCGGATTTTGGCCAGCGCACGGTCTCGATCCGGAATTTTCAGCAGGTTAAAATCGGCATAAGGAATCGTGACATATTTGGCCTGACCACCGATCCAGCCGCCCATATCCACATAACCATAGGCACCGCCGGCACGGGACGGATTAACGGTGAGGCACACGCCGGTATCCTGCGCACGGCAGGTGCGGCAGCGGCCGCAGGCGACATTGAACGGCACAGAGACGATATCGCCGATCTCCAGCATTTCAACATCCGCGCCTTTTTCAATCACTTCACCGGTGATTTCATGACCGAGAACAAGACCTGCTTCCGCTGTGGTGCGTCCGCGCACCATATGCTGGTCAGAGCCGCAAATATTGGTGGTAATAACTTTCAGGATCACCGCATGTTCGATTTTGCGCCCCGTCGGATCGGCAAAAACCGGATCTGCAATATTCTGTACTTCAACCTGCCCCGGACCCGTATAGACGACACCACGGTTGCTGCTCATGGATTTTCCTCCCAGATAAATCACCAGATGAATGAGATGCGTAAATGTTGGATTGAAGATCACTGCAATGCTGACCAGAGCATAGGCCAAGTTTGGCGAGATATCGTTCTGGACGCGACATCTGGTGTAGTGAATGGGCAGGCTGATATTTTGGGTTCAGGCAAGTGTCCGCTCATGGTGAAAGCTGCGGCTGTCCTGCGGTGCCTGTTCGCGACTGTTCAATCCGTAATCGCGGGTAATATCTGCCACCCGCAGCCGGTAATCGGCAAAAACACCGCTGCGCCCCGCCGCTTGCGCCGAGCGATGCATGAAGCTTGAGCGCCAGCTTTTCACGGCTTCTTCATCACGGAAAAAGGAGAGGGAGAGAATTTTCTCCGGATCAGTCAGGCTCTGAAAGCGCTCGACGGAGATAAAACCGTCAATCCTTTGCAGTTCTTCTTTCAGGTCGGCGGCAATATCCAGATAGGTGTTTTTTTGTCCTTTAGCTGGGTGGACTTCAAAAATAACGGCGATCATGGGGGAGACTCCTTGTGCGTTTCTGCGCAGGCAAATACCCCATTGAGTTGCATCAATGCTTCGGCTATCATCGAACTATGAAAGTTGGTCCTGTCATAGCTTCTGTTGCCGCATTGATCGGCGACCCCGCCCGCGCAAATATCCTCACGGCGCTGATGGATGGCCGTGCTTTGACGGTCAGTGAACTGGCAGGTGTGGCCGGTGTCACCGTGCAGACGGCCAGCGGACATCTCACCAAATTAAGCGAAGCCGGTTTGCTCACGGCAGAAAAACAAGGGCGGCATCGCTATTTCCGCCTTTCGGGTGCAGATGTGGCGCAGGTGCTTGAAGCGCTTATGGGCTTGGCGCAACGCACGGGGGCTGTGCGGGTGCGCACAGGGCCGAAAGATGCAGCATTGCGTGAGGCGCGGATTTGCTACGATCATCTGGCGGGTGAGGCGGGTGTCACGCTGTTCAATGGTCTGACGGCGCGTAATTATCTCGAACACTCAGAGCAGGATGCACTTCAGCTGACTTCGGAGGGACGGGAGTTTTTCAGCGGATTAGGGCTTGAGCTGAAACCGCTGGAAGGCAAGCGCCGTCCGCTTTGCCTGCATTGTCTGGACTGGAGTGAGCGCCGTCATCACCTCGGCGGTGCGCTGGGTGCGGCAGTGCTGGATATGATGTTGGAGCGCAACTGGCTACGCCGCGAACAGGGGCGTGCACTCTATTTTACGGCGCAAGGGCGGCAAGAATTTGATCGCCGCTTTAGCTGTAATGAAGCTGCCTGATACAAGATCTGGTAAAATTTACGCGATTTTCACGAATAGTCTTTTCAAAAAGTCATATCCGTGTTACCAGCCGCTGCCAATTCAATTGAAACGATAAGAGTCGTTGCACCCTCTGCTCCCACAGGGTGTTTTACCTGTTTAAAGGAATTGGCCATGGCGAAAATTGTTGAATCATCCACCGGCGCATACGCGCTGACTTTTGATGATGTCCTGCTGCAACCCGGTCATTCCGAGGTTATGCCTGGTCAGGTCGATCTGCGCACCACCATTGCTGAAGGCATTGAACTGAACCTGCCGCTGCTCTCCGCCGCGATGGATACAGTGACTGAGTCCCGTTTGGCGATTGCTATGGCGCAGGCAGGTGGTATCGGCGTTATTCACCGCAACCTGACACCGGAATTGCAGGCAGAAGCAGTTCTGCGCGTTAAGAAATTCGAATCCGGCATGGTTGTAAACCCTGTCACCATTGGCCCTGACGCAACATTGGCTGATGCACAGGCGCTGATGCGTATGCACGGTATTTCCGGTATTCCGGTTGTCGAAAATGCCGGTAAAGGCCCAGGTCGTCTGGTCGGTATTCTGACCAACCGCGATGTGCGTTTTGCCTCTGATCCGGCACAGAAAATCTACGAACTGATGACCCGTGAAAATCTGGTCACTGTGCGCGAAAACGTTAATCAGGAAGAAGCCAAGCGTCTTCTCCACCAACATCGCATTGAAAAACTGCTGGTTGTTGATGCGCAGGGGCGTTGCACCGGTCTGATCACCGTTAAGGATATGGAAAAGTCGCAGCTCAACCCGAATGCCGCTAAAGATGCGCAGGGTCGTCTGCGTGCTGCTGCTGCAACTTCGGTTGGCGATGATGGTTTTGAACGTGCGGAACGTCTGATCGAAGCCGGTGTTGATCTTCTGGTGGTTGATACTGCCCACGGTCACTCGCAGCGCGTTCTCGATGCGGTTACCCGCATGAAGAAACTGTCTTCCGATGTACGTATCCTTGCCGGTAACGTGGCGACCGGTGCGGCAACACAGGCTCTGATTGATGCCGGTGCCGATGCGGTTAAAGTCGGTATCGGACCTGGCTCGATCTGCACCACACGTATTGTTGCCGGTGTTGGCGTACCGCAGCTTTCCGCGATTATGGGTGCGGTTGAAGTCGCCCAGAAAGCCGGTATTCCGGTTATCGCTGACGGCGGTATCAAATTCTCCGGTGACTTCGCCAAGGCACTGGCTGCCGGTGCATCGGCTGCTATGGCCGGTTCGCTGCTGGCCGGTACAGAAGAAAGCCCGGGTGAAGTTTATCTGCATCAGGGTCGTTCTTATAAGTCCTATCGTGGTATGGGTTCCGTTGGTGCTATGGCTCGCGGTTCCGCTGACCGTTACTTCCAGGCGGAAGTACGCGATGAACTGAAACTGGTGCCGGAAGGTATTGAAGGTCAGGTTGCCTATAAGGGTCCTGTTGCCAATATCCTGCATCAGCTGGCCGGTGGTCTGCGTGCTTCTATGGGTTATGTCGGTGCTAAAACACTGCCGGAATTCCGCGAGAAGGCAACATTTGTTCGCATTACCAATGCGGGTCTGCGTGAA
>NZ_ANNO01000273.1:0-3075 GCF_000409565.1 Pseudochrobactrum sp. AO18b | reverse complement strand
TGCCGGTATGCTGGAAGGCTCGGTTCTGACTGAGACCGTATTCTCATGGCCGGGTCTTGGTCTGTACATCACCAATTCTCTGCAAACGGGAGGTGCTGATAAAAACCATTCCTGAAACCGACCAGATCAAGGCGACAGTGGAGCGCATGGAAAAACAGTTCTCTGCGCAGGAGGGGGAAGGAGCGCAGAGCATGTGGCGGGCTTATATACAGCTTGCCAAGCGCTTTGAAGCTGATCTCGGGGATGAGCGTGATCTATGGATGAGCAAAGCTGCTGCGCTTATGATGCTTAAATACCAGCAGGAGCGCGCTGGATAGAGCGCCGTGTGCCAGACTTGGCACACAAAGGTCGCTCTAACACTTTAAAATTAGAGCATAATTCCTTAAACTGATCCAAGTCTAAGAAATTATGCTCTAGATGCAGTCTCTTCAGATTCGGCACTGTGGCGGATCAGGCTGCTAAGTTCATCAGGTGCCAGCATCACTTTTTCCGCGCTGTTTTGGATGCATTTTGCCAAAGCTGTGAAATCCTCAAGACGCTGACTCTGTTTGCGCCAGAACAGACCGACTTGGCGTCTTGGGCAATTATCCGAAAACGGTACGATGCGGATGCGCTTATGCGGCACCTCTGAACGAATAGCGATTTCCGGTATCAGCGTCAGCCCCATATCATTGCTGACCATTTGCAGCAGCGTGGCCATGCTGGTCGCACCGAAATTCACCAGTGTGCGCTCACGCGGCAGAGCGCAGACCTCAAGCGCCTGATCGCGCAAACAATGCCCTTCTTCCAATAGCAGCAGCTTTTCCAGTGCCGCATTGCCCTGTGTGAGCGGCGAGGGCAGGACATCATTATTATTGCTGGAAGTGGCAATCAGAAACCGGTCATCAAACAGGTGTTTGCCCGTCAAGTAGGGATCATGAACCGGCATAGCGGCAATCACCGCATCCAGTTCACCATTGCGCAATTCTTCCAGCAGCTTGTCGGTCAGTGCCTCGCGCAGTTCCAGCGTCAGAGCCGGATATTGCTGTTTCAGCGCCTGAATAAGATCCGGCAGCAAATAGGGGGCAATGGTTGGGATGATGCCAAGCCGCAGGCGTGATTGTAGAATGCCACTTTTCTGCTCGGTCAGTTCTTCCAGCGCACGGATTTCCTGTAAAATCACTTTAATGCGCGGCCAGAGTGTGTGACCGAGTTCTGTGAGCAGAACTGATTTATTGGCGCGCTCAAAGAGCGGGCTGCCGGCGAGATTTTCCATTTCTGCAATTTGTGCGGATAAAGCGGGTTGCGAAACAAAGACTGTTTCGGCGGCTTTGCGGAAATGCAGATGGGTGGCGAGCGCATCGAAATAGCGCATTTGCTTGACTGTAAACATGATAAGAAAATCCTATCAATAATCACAGTAAATTCAATTGGAAATTATGGTTAGAATAGTTCTATTCTGTAGAAAGAGCATGAGAATGCAATTTCAATCCTGATCGGTGTATATCGTTAAGTTATTGAAATTGAGTATTTAATACATGTTTTGGCTGGTGCGGAATACCTGAAGGTGGTTCTGCGCCCGTCATAATCTTGTCATGCAGATTTTTTTATAATGGCTCAAAACAGAGCCAATCATACAAGGGAGAGCTAAAAATGGCCGATCGTCCGATTATGACCACAAGTGCCGGTTCACCGATTCCGGATAACCAGAATTCCCTGACAGCAGGCGAGCGCGGTCCTGTCCTGATGACTGACTACCAGCTCATTGAAAAGCTGGCACACCAGAACCGTGAGCGTATTCCTGAGCGTGCGGTTCATGCCAAGGGCTGGGGTGCCCATGGTACACTGACCATTACCGGTGATATTTCCAAATATACCAAAGCCAAAGCCTTGCAGCCGGGTGCGAAGACCCCGATGATTGCGCGCTTCTCCACAGTGGCCGGTGAAGCCGGTGCGGCAGATGCCGAACGCGACGTGCGCGGTTTCGCATTGAAATTCTACACCGAAGAAGGCAACTGGGATCTGGTTGGCAATAATACGCCGGTCTTCTTCGTACGTGATCCGGTGAAATTCCCGGACTTCATTCACACCCAGAAGCGTCATCCAAAGACCAATATGCGCTCCGCCACAGCGATGTGGGATTTCTGGTCGCTGTCACCGGAAAGCCTGCATCAGGTGACTATTCTGATGTCTGACCGTGGTCTGCCGACAGATGTGCGTCACATCAATGGTTACGGCTCGCATACTTATTCGTTCTGGAATGATGCCGGTGAGCGCTATTGGGTGAAATTCCACTTCAAGACCATGCAGGGGCACCAGCACTGGACGAATGCGGAAGCCGAAAAGATTGTCGGCCAGACCCGTGAATCCACACAGGCCGACCTGTTTGGTGCGATTGAAAAGGGTGAATTCCCGCGCTGGAAAGTGCAGGTTCAGATCATGCCTGAACTCGATGCCGATAAAACACCTTATAACCCGTTCGATCTGACCAAAGTCTGGCCACATGCGGATTATCCGGTGATGGATATCGGTATTATGGAGCTGAACCGTAACGCCGACAACTACTTTGCGGAAATCGAACAGGCTGCCTTCTCGCCGTCGAATATTGTGCCGGGTATCGGCTATTCGCCGGATAAGATGCTGCAGGCACGCGTGTTCTCCTATGCGGATGCGCATCGCCATCGTCTCGGCACCCATTATGAGCAAATTCCGGTCAATAAGCCTGCATGTCCTGTGCATCACTATCACCGCGATGGTCAGATGAATACTTATGGCGGTATCGCGACCGGTAATCCGGATGCTTATTATGAGCCAAATTCCTTCAATGGTCCGGTTGAGCAGCCATCGGCGAAAGAACCGCCGCTGAAAATCTCCGGTGACGTTGATCGTTACAATCACCGTATCGGCAATGATGATTATTCGCAGCCGCGCGCGCTGTTCAACCTGTTTGATGCAGGTCAGAAGAGCCGTCTGTTCTCGAATATTGCTGCGGCAATGGGCGGTGTTCCTGGCTTTATCATTGAGCGTCAGCTTGGCCATTTCAAACTAACTCATCCGGATTATGAAGCCGGTGTCCGTGCAGCCCTCAAGGAAGCG
>NZ_ANNO01000272.1:0-5582 GCF_000409565.1 Pseudochrobactrum sp. AO18b | reverse complement strand
GAGCAGTGATGCTCCGGCTTTTTCTTTTGTTCAGGTCGTTTCACTTTGGCGTATTTTAAGCTATGCGGTGAGAACAGATGAGCAAGATACAGACAGGAAAGCGGTAAAGATGCGTTTGGGCGGACGGTTGCAGGCAGCGATAGAAGTGCTGGAAGATATTGAACGCCAGAGCCGTGCTGCTTCCGATGCGCTGAAAGACTGGGGCGCAGCGCACCGTTTTGCTGGTGCCGGCGACCGTGCCGTGATCGGTAATCTTGTCTATGATGTTTTGCGCCGTAAACTTTCTCTCGGCTGGCGGATGGATGCGCAGGATGCCCGCGCACTGGTTTATGCCTCTGTCCTGAGCGATCAGGATATGGGCGGCGAATGGCTGGAAGCTAATCTGGCCGGTGATAAATTTGCACCGGCACCGCTTGAAGCGGAGCGCTTGCAGGCTTGGGAAGGCTGTGATCTGGCAGATGCTCCGGATTATATCCGTGCGGATATTGCTGAGAGCTGGGTGCCGGAATTTTCAGCCTTGTTTGGTGAGAACTGGGTTGCACAGGCTGCTGAACTTGCCACGCGTCCGCCGGTTGATTTGCGGGTCAATACGCTGAAAACCAATCGCGACAAGGTGCTGACCGTGCTGGAAGGTCTGAAAAATGCCGGTGCAGAAGCTGCACCTTTTCTGCCTGAAGCGGTTCGTATTCCGCCTTTGCGTGCGCTTGGCCGTCATCCGAATGTACAGACCGAGCAGGCTTTTCTCGATGGCTGGTATGAGGTGCAGGATCTGGGGTCGCAGTTCGCAGCCAAGCTGGTTGGCGCACAACCTGGCCAGCAGGTGATGGATTATTGCGCCGGTGCCGGTGGCAAGACGCTGGCTCTGGCCGCAGCCATGCAGAATAAAGGGCAGATCCATGCCTATGATGCCGAGCGCTCGCGCCTTAATCCGATCCATGATCGTCTGAGCCGCGCCGGTGTGCGTAATACACAGGTACATAACCGGCCGGAAAATCTGGAGCCTTATAAAGGGCAGATGGATATTGTGCTGACCGATGCGCCATGCACCGGTTCCGGCACATGGCGTCGCCGTCCGGATGCAAAATGGCGCCTGACCGATGTGCAGCTTGAGCGCCGCGTTGCTGACCAGATGCAAGTGCTGGAAGCAGCCAAACATTATGTGAAGCCGGGTGGTCGTCTGGTCTATGTGACCTGTTCGCTGTTTGCTTCAGAGAATAACCAGCAAGTCGCCCGTTTTCTCTCGGAAAACTCCGATTACAGGGCGCTGCCGATGGCCGAGTTGTGGAGCGGCATCACCGATCAGGCACAGCCGCATTATCCAGATTTCGGTGCCGTGTTCTCGCCGCTTTCCACGGATACAGACGGCTTCTATATTGCTGTTTTGCAAAATCAGCCTGCCTGAGTATCGGGTATTATTCTTATCCGGATCGTAATATTGAAAAAATACGGGCTTTTTCTCCATTAAAGCTGGTATTTTTTTCTGTTTGCGCTATTAGCTGGGCTTGAATAGCAGTATCCGATATAAATATATGTCTATAAGGATATATCCTGTTTTCGGTCGTATATGGACATGCTTTGTACGAACCGGTGGTTGGAATAGGTTCTGAAGACTGTTATGGAGATGCCATAAAACTGACATTCAGTGTATAAGACTGAGGGATATTATGGCAGTACCGAGAATAGCAGAACCGGATTTCAAAGAACGGGTTGAGAAGAGTTTTGCACGTCAGGCGGCGATGAAGCTGATTGGCGCACAACTCACGCGCTGTGAACCGGGTGTGGTTGAAGTGGAGCTGCCGTTTCGTGCCGATCTGACCCAGCAGCATGGGTTTTTGCATGCGGGAATTGTGTCTACGGCTCTCGATGCGGTCTGTGCCTATTCGGCGCTGACAATGATGCCGGCGGATGCCGCAGTGCTGACCATCGAATTCAAGGTCAATCTGCTGGCGCCCGGTAAAGGCGACCATTTTCTGTTCCGCGGGAATGTAACCAAGCAGGGACGTACGATTATGGTCAGCGACGGTCAGGCATTTGCCGTCGGTGAGACTGAAGTAAAATTGGTAGCCACCATGACAGCGACGCTGATGGTGGTGAAAGATCGTGAAGATTTGCAGGACTAGGTTATCCTCTGAACACCTGTCCTGAGTGTGCTGTTTACGGAAGCGCTTCTGTAAACAGCTTTTTGATTTGAACCTCGTGCGGATTTATCCCAAAGCTCCGCGCAAGTCCGAATAAAAGGGTGTGCCGCAATCATCTGTATTGACGGCCTCAGGTGTTAGAATGACCAAGATTATGTCCGCGCCGGTACAGGGTGCTTCAGAAGATGCGATGTCGATGCTGCAATATGTGCATGATTTCGGCGGCAAAAAAGTTCTGTTTGTTATGGCGTCCCCTTCAGAATACGGCCCGCATTTGCAGGCTATGTTCAAGCCGCTGATTACCGGTATCGGCCCTGTTGAAGCGGCTGTCGTGGTGTCTGCGGTTCTGGCCGATCTTTCCATGCGTGGCGCATTGCCTGATCTGGTGGTGTCGCTTGGGTCTGCCGGTTCGGCAAAGCTGGTACAGACCGAGATTTATCAGGCGGTCAATGTCGGCTACCGCGATATGGATGCCTCGGCTCTCGGCTATGCCAAAGGCCAGACACCATCGGCTGATTTCCCAATCATTATTCCGTTGCCATATCATATTCCGGGTATTGCCAGCGCGTCCTTGTCTACAGGTGCAAATATCGTCACCGGTTCTGCCTATAATGATATTGATGCGGATATGGTGGATATGGAGAGCTTTGCGATCCTGCGCACCTGCCAGCGTTTTGCTGTGCCGCTTATCGGTTTGCGCGGTATTTCCGATGGTGATGAAGCGGTGAAGCAGGTGTCTGACTGGACACGTTATCTGCACATCATTGATGAAAAACTGGCACAGGCCGTGCGCTTGCTGGAAGCGGCAATGTTGCAGAGCACATTGGTTAAAACAACCGGCCATCCTGATCCGGGTCTTTACAAGGCTGATCTTGAGCGTACAGTGCCGCTGACGGTAAAATCCGGCGACTGATCTTATCTCCACTGTTTGTACCCTAATATATTGTCGCGGGTTTCGATTCCAGCTTGCAACAATCAACATAATTCTCTAGATGCTGCCCATGAGCACCCATCCCGATACTATCCTTATCATTGACTTTGGCAGTCAGGTCACGCAGCTGATAGCGCGGCGTGTGCGCGAGGCCGGAGTCTATTCCGAAATCGTGCCGTTCCAGCTGGCAGATGAAGCGTTCAAGCGCATCAATCCGAAAGCTGTGATCTTGTCCGGCAGTCCGCATTCGACCACCGATATCGGTAGTCCGCGCGCACCACAGGCAGTGTTTGAAGCCGGTATTCCGGTTATGGGCATTTGCTACGGTCAGCAGACCATGTGCGAACAGCTGGGCGGCAAGGTCGAGAGCGGCCATGACCGTGAATTCGGTCGTGCATTCCTCGAAGTCAACGAGGACAGCGCGCTGTTTTCCGGCATCTGGGCCAAAGGCACCCGCCATCAGGTTTGGATGAGCCACGGTGATCGTGTAACAGCGCTGCCGGAAGGCTTCAAAGTTGTCGGCACATCGCCGAATGCACCATTTGCAGCCATTGCCGATGAAAAACGCAAATATTTTGCGGTGCAGTTCCATCCGGAAGTGGTGCACACACCGGACGGCGCGAAACTCCTGCAGAATTTCGTCCATAATATTGCTGGCATCAAGCCGGACTGGACAATGTCCGCCTATCGCGAACAGGCTGTTGAAGCTATCCGCAAACAGGTTGGCAAAGGCAAGGTTATCTGCGCGCTTTCAGGCGGCGTGGACTCTTCCGTTGCAGCGCTGCTCATCCATGAAGCGGTTGGCGATCAGCTGACCTGTATTCTGGTTGATCACGGCCTGATGCGTAAGGATGAAGCGGCACAGGTTGTTGCAATGTTCAAAGAACATTACAACATGCCGCTGGTTCTGGTGAATGCACAGGATCGTTTCATCTCCGCTCTGGAAGGTGAAACTGATCCGGAAGTGAAGCGCAAGACCATTGGCCGTCTGTTCATCGAAGTTTTCGAAGAAGAAGCGGCTAAACTCGGTGGTGCAGACTTCCTTGCACAGGGTACCCTCTATCCTGACGTGATCGAAAGCGTGTCTTTCACCGGAGGTCCTTCGGTGACGATCAAGTCGCATCACAATGTCGGTGGTCTGCCTGAGCGCATGAATATGCTGCTCGTGGAACCGCTGCGTGAACTCTTCAAGGATGAAGTGCGCGTTCTCGGTAAGGAACTCGGTCTGCCGGACAGTTTCATCGGTCGCCATCCGTTCCCGGGGCCTGGTCTGGCAATTCGTTGCCCGGGCGGTATCACCCGTGAGAAGCTGGAAATCCTTCGTGAAGCTGATGCAGTCTATCTGGACGAAATCCGCAAAGCCGGTCTTTATGACAAGATCTGGCAGGCTTTCGCGGTGTTGCTGCCGGTTCAGACCGTTGGTGTTATGGGCGACGGCCGCACATACGAATTCGTTTGTGCTCTGCGTGCGGTAACATCGGTTGACGGTATGACAGCTGATTTCTACCACTATGATATGGACTTCCTTGCCAAGGCAGCGACCCGTATTATCAATGAAGTACGCGGTATTAACCGCGTGGTCTATGATATTACCTCGAAGCCTCCGGGCACCATTGAGTGGGAATAAGTTGAAGAACAATGCGCCAATCGGCGCATTGTTTTTTTCTGGAGCATTTCACAGTCAAGTTGATCCAATTTGACGTAGGGATAATGCGACAAACTAAAGAATCCAGAGCGAGCATTGCGATCCAACATGAACGTAAACCGCTTTGGGTATGATCAGCGCATAACCTGAGCGGGCAAACGAATGAACAGCAGCGAAAAGATTTACTCCGGCAAGACCAAAGACCTCTACGCCTTGGAGAACGGCAACATTCTTCTGGTGTTCAAGGATGATGTAACCGGCTCGGATGGTGTGATTGATCCGGGTGCAAATACCGTTATTGGTCAGGTTGAAGGCAAGGGGCGCAAATCTCTTGGCATGACGGATTATTTCTTCAAGCGTCTGCATGCTGCTGGCGTGCCTACACACTCGGTCAATCTTGATCTTGAAAAGGGCACGATGGAAGTTCGCCGTGCTGAGCCTTTGGGCAAGGATATTAACGGCACCGGCGGCTTTGAATTTGTTTGCCGCACCCGTCCTTGGGGCAGTTTCATTCGCCGTTATCAGCAATATATTCGTAATACCGAACAGAAATTTGACTATCTCGTTGAAATTACTGTGAAAGACGATGAACGCGGCGATCCGCTTATCAATGATGACACCATCGTTGCGCTCGGCCTTTTAAGCCCTGACCATCTTGCAAAGGCTAAGGACATTACCCGTAATGTGTGCCGTATTGTAGAAGCTGATCTGCGTGGTTTGGGTCTGACGCTGATCGATATGAAGATTGAAATCGGCCTGATCGACGGTGAAGTCGTGGTTATCGATGAGATTTCCGCTGATGCCATGCGTGTTATGGATGAAACAGGCAAAGTGCTTGAACACGGCAAAGTGTATGAAAAGCTGATCG
>NZ_ANNO01000271.1:0-8268 GCF_000409565.1 Pseudochrobactrum sp. AO18b | reverse complement strand
GGGTAGATTGGTTTTTTATTTCACGACAATGCGTGCACCAGGCTTTACGCGGGAATGCAGGTCGATAATGTCCTGATTGATAAGACGGATACAGCCTGCGGAAACGCCTTTGCCTATCGATGAAGGTTTATTCGTGCCGTGGACACGGTAATAGGTGTCGATGCCGTCTTTATGCATATAGAGTGCGCGCGCGCCCATCGGATTTCCCGGGCCGCCGTCAACACCGTCTTTGTAGCGCAGATACTGGTTCGGATTGCGCTTGATCATATTCTGGGTTGGCGTCCAGCGCGGCCATGCGGCCTTATGCGCGATAATTGCATCGCCGCCGTTAAAGCCGCGTGCTGCGGGGCCGACACCCACGGCATAGCGGACAGCCTTGCCTTCCGGCAACACAAAATAGAGATAGCGGGCAGGCTGATCGACAATAATGGTGCCCGGTTTTTCTGTGGTCTTGTAATCGACAACAGTCCGGCGGTGTTCCGGTTTCAGCTTGGTCAGATCAATCGCAGGGATCTGGTAATTCTGATCCGTCATTGCGCGATACATATACGCGGCGCTGTCAGTTTCCGGTGTCGCAGCCGGTGCTTCCGGCTCGGATACCGGTTCCGGTTTTACCGGCTGCGGCTGGGTTACGCTGGCATTGAGCACAGGTGGCGGATTCTGGACAGTGGTACAGGCAGAAAGAGCAGCAGCGCAGGCGAATAACAGGGATAATTTCAGCGGGGATAATGACACGGACAAACCGGCTCCAGTTTTTAGCAAGGAAGACAGCTTGCTCCCTCGCGATACTTAAGGTTTTCTTAAGCGTCTACAAAGAGTTTACCAAGTGATCAATTATTTTTACAAAGATTGGGCGAATGTCAGAGGGATGGTATCTTTTTGGCAACGCTCAATTCTGCGCAGGGTAGGGAGCTGCAGAGCGGTTACTTCCCACGTTTCGGTTTCTGTCCCGATAAATGCTGGCACATATGGGACTGGAAAACAGTGATCGGCTGCGGCTTGGAGAAATAAAAGCCCTGAAGATACTGGACGCCTCTCTCTTGAAGATAATCGGCCTGCCGGCGTGTCTCGATCCCTTCTGCAATGATCCGGAGCCCCAGTTGCTGCGACAGATCAATAATGCTCTGCAAGACATGGCGGGAGAAGTCATTGCTGCCAATGCCGGTAATAAAGCTACGGTCAATCTTGAGCAGATCGGCCTGAAACTCTTTCAGATAATTGAGATTGGAATGGCCGACGCCAAAATCGTCCAGTGCGATCAGAATACCGGCCTGACGCAACGTATGGATTTGCTGTAACAGTTCCGGCGTTGGCTCTATTGCTTCACGTTCGGTCAGTTCCAGCATCAGCCGTATCTTGTTTTGCGAAAACTGGCTCAGGAAATAGTGACAGCTTTTGATTAATTCAGGATCGGCCAGATAAACGGCAGAAACATTGATACTGATATGGAAACCGTCAGGAAGCTGTTTCTCCAGCAGTCTAAATTCTTCCGCAACGCGCCGGATCAGGGCTGCCGTCATCGGAATAATCAGTCCTGAACGTTCCATAAAAGGAATAAAACTGTTTGGCAGGATCATGCCTTCAAGCGGATGATCCCAGCGGGTCAGCACTTCCGCACCAACCCATTCATGGGTGTCGCTCCGCACAATCGCCTGATAATAAGGGATAAATTCATGGTTGCGAATGGCGCGCTTGGCCTCAGCAGTCATGTTGCGGGCATTGATCGTCATCCGGTTTGTTGCAAATGCACTCAGCCCGCCAAGAATGACGAGCAGGATGATAAGCGGCAGATGGCGGGATAAAATATAGTCCCGTAATGCGCCGCTGTGAAAACCGGTCTCAACCGAAAACGGATATTTATCGGAGCGGTCGCGGATCAGAATGCTGTTGCTGGTTCCGGCAGATATGTTGCGGACTTTGCCGTCCTGCTCAAGCCGGTAAGAGCCGATAATCAGCGTTGTTGCCGGTGTCATCTCATGACTGTTGAGCAGCTGAATAATATGCAGGCCGTCAATACCGGCCAGAATAGAGGACGTGCCGTTTTTCCATCGGTAGAGCAAAATTGCACGGTCAGGAGAAACTCTGTTTCCGGCGATTAAGGCCAGCCGGTCATCATAAAAATGGGCACTTGTTACAGGCAGGCGCGTGTCACCGTAAATGGTGCTGCAGGTTATTGTATCATTTTTGATAACTGCCAGCGATCTGACAAAAGATGCGGTGGTGGCTTTGATACGCAGTGTTTCGACAATTTCGGAACAGGGTTTTTCAATCAGAGGGGCAGCGTCTTCAGTTACTTTTCTTGCATTGTCGAGAATATCATCAACATGTTCAATAACGGCACGGCTGGCTGACTGGGCTCTTTCCTGTAAAGTATTGCCGGATTGCCAATATAAAATCGGCAGTCCCAGAAGTATAGGCGTGAAAAAAGCCAGCAAAACGACAATAATATGCCGTGCTGTATAATTGCTTTTTCCGAGCTTAAACTGACGATGCCAAATCACTGCAAAGGCTTTCGTATTTATCTGCCTTTCCTCCCATACAGGGAAAGGCTTAGGATTCAGTGTAAAATTTCATTTTTAGGTTTAATAAAACAACATTTGTCGTTGTCTTTAGCTGTGTTTTTTAACCGTGCAGAGCGCAGCAATGTCCCCTTGACTTCGGTTTATACTGCTGTCTTTATCGGGCTTGCGATGACTCAGATTGACCAATCCGCATCGCAGTTTTTTCTTCATACAGAACTGAAATGACAGGGCCGAGATTGCTGACTTTTTTTGTCGTTAATCACATGATGGAACATTTCTCAGGACTTAATGTCGGCTAGTTTCAGCCGCTGCGAAGTGCTGATGCCCCTTCTGTATTGCTAATCCGTATCATCCGAAATTCACCGGCATAGCCGATGCTGCTTACGGGCGTATTGCGCCCATTAATCATCGCTATGAGTATAATCACCGTCATGACTATAGGCTGTGGTGATGCCGTGTAATCTGCAACTCTTCCTGTTCTGCAGGACGCGTTGTGATGTCATTGATATCGGTCAGTGCAAAGCGCATCAGCTGTGTTTGCTCGCAGCACATCCATTCTTCACACAGGCTCCCTGAAATTCATAGCGGCTTGCCGAGGATTTGGCACGCCTTGCGATTTGCTGCGCCTGTGTTTCCCCGAAAATAAAGGAGACACCCTTGCATCTTACACCTCATGAAACCGACAAGCTGATGCTTGTAACCACCGGCCAATTGGCACAACGCCGTCTTGCACGCGGGTTGCGTCTCAATTATCCGGAAGCCATTGCCCTGATCTCGCTGGTCATGCTGGAGCTGATCCGCGACGGTCAGCACTCAGTCGCTGAGCTGATGCGCCTCGGCAGCACCATTCTCGGCAAGCGTGAAGTCATGTCCGGCGTGGCCGAGATGATTGAAGATGTGCAGATTGAAGGCACATTTAAAGACGGCACCAAACTGGTTGCCGTGCGCACGCCGGTCACTACCGACAAAGGCGATATGAAACTGGCGCTCTATGGCAGCTTTCTGCCGGTTCCGGAGAAAATGCAGGATGATGAAGAGATCGGTATTGCCGGTCAGGTCATCTGTGCAGAGGGCGATATTGCGCTCAATGAAGGGCGTGAAACTGTCACGATCAGCGTCACCAATACCGATACTCGTCCGGTGCAAATCGGCAGCCATTTCAATTTTGTTGAAACCAATCCGCGTCTGAAATTCGATCGTGAAGCAGCCTATGGCAAGCGTCTGGATATTCCTGCGGGGCTGGCTGTGCGCTTCGAGCCGGGTGAAACCAAGGACGTTACACTGGTGGCAATCTCCGGCAATCAGATCATTCGCGGCGGCAATAATCTGGTCGATGGTGCAGTGGACGCAGAGAATAAAGCGCGCACGCTTTCCCGCGTGAATGAGCGTGCTTTTGCCGACAGCCGCAGTGCTGAATGAGCGCTTTTATCACAGATTTTACGCAACAATTTAAGCTTGCAGAGTGCCGGATATATGCATCACGCCGCGCTCTGCCGATAAGGATAAAACATGGTCTATAAAATAACCCGCGCAGATTACGCCAAGTTTTTCGGCCCGACCAAGGGTGATAAAGTTCGTTTGGGCGATACTAATCTCTATGCGGAAGTCGAGCATGATTACACCGTCTATGGTGACGAATGCATCTTCGGCTCCGGCAAGGTCATTCGCGATGGTATGGGGCAGGCAACGGGTGTCAGCAGTGATAAGGCGCTGGATTGCATCATCACCAATGCGCTGATCATTGATTATACCGGCATCGTCAAAGCTGATATCGGCATCAAGGATGGTAAAATCGCCGGTATCGGCAAAGCCGGTAATCCCGACATCATGGCCGGTGTGCATCCGGATCTGGTGATCGGGGTAAATACAGAGGTGATCTCAGGCGAGGGCTGTATCGTCACCGCCGGTGGTATTGATACGCATTTCCATTATATCACGCCGTCGCAGCCAATCACCTCGATTGCCAGCGGTTTAACCACGGTGCTCGGCGGCGGTACCGGTCCTGCAACAGGCTCAATGGCGACCACCTGCACACCGAACCCGAACTATCTGCATCATATGATGCAGGCGACCGATGATCTGCCGCTCAATGTGATCTTTACCGGTCGTGGCAGTTCATCCCGACCTGAAGGTATGCGCGAGCAGGTACTCGCCGGTGCTGCTGGTCTGAAGCTGCATGAGGACTGGGGCACAACACCGGCAGCTATTGCGACCTGTATGGATATGGCTGACGAATATGACATTCAGGTCACCATTCATATGGATTCCGTCAATGAAAGCTGCACGGTGGAAGATTCCATCAAGGCTTTCGGTGGTCGCTCCATCCATGCCTATCATGCGGAAGGTGCAGGCGGTGGTCATGCGCCTGATCTGATGCGCATCTGTGCGGAAGCCAATGTGCTGACCAGCTCCACCACGCCGACACTGCCTTACACTGTCAATACGGTGGAAGAGCATCTCGATATGCTGATGGTCTGCCATCATCTGGATAAGAATATTCCGGAAGATGTGGCTTTTGCAGCCAGCCGTATCCGTGCCAATACGATTGCTGCCGAAGGCGTGCTGCATGATATCGGCGCGATTTCTATGATGACATCTGACAGTCAGGCGATGGGGCGCGGCGGTGAGGTGATCATGCGGACATGGCAGGTTGCCGATCAGATGAAAGCGCAGCGTGGAAACCTGCCGCAGGATGGGGCAGGCAATGATAATTTCCGTATCAAGCGCTATATCGCCAAATATACCATCAATCCGGCCATTGCCCATGGTATCAGCCATCTCATCGGGTCAGTTGAGACAGGCAAAGTCGCGGATCTGGTATTGTGGAAACCGGCATTCTTCGGCCAGCGTCCTGAACTGGTGATGAAAAGCGGTTTCATTGCCTATGCACAGATCGGCGATGCCAATGCATCAATTCCGACACCGCAGCCGGTGATTATGCGTCCGATGTTCGGTGCTTTGTCTTCCGGTATCGGCAAGACATCAATTCTGTTTGTCAGTCAGGCATCGGTCAATGATGGTAATGTGCTGGATCTCGGCCTGAACAAACGCATCGAGCCGGTTGTCAAATGCCGTGGTCTGACCAAGGCTGACATGAAGCTCAATGATGCATTGCCGAAAATCACCGTTGATCCGAAGACCTATAAAGTCAGTGTTGACGGCGCAGAGGTCGGGGCTGAACCGGTTTCTGTCGTGCCGCTCGCACAGCGTTACAACCTGTTCTGATTGTTATTAAAGACAGCACGCCGTGTAGCAATATGCGGCGTGCTGCTACGAAAAATATTGAATGTCCGGTTGCCGGATAAAACAGGCGCTCTAATTACGAGGCACTGTCGTTACAGCAATATCGCATCATTCTAAAATAATAATATTCCTTATTCTGTAACGCATCAAAAGACAGCACATCTTTCAGGATTATCACTGCAAAAGGAGATAGCTATGGGTAGTCAGCTGACAATTATATTGGTGCACGGGTTTTGGGGCGGTGCCGCCCATTGGAGCAAAGTTATTCTCGAATTGTCCCGTAAAGGATATGACAAAATCCGTGCCGTGGAAATGCCGCTGACATCTCTGGCGGATGATGCGGAGCGAACCCGAAAAATGGTCAGGCAGCAGGAAGGCAAGGTGTTGTTGGTGGGGCATTCCTATGGCGGTGCCGTTATAACAGAAATGGGTAACCTGCCTAATGTTGCCGGACTGGTCTATATTGCCGCTTTCGCCCCGGATGCAGGGGAAAGCCCCGGTGGTATCAGTCAGGCAAATCCGCCCGCAGCCATTGCCAATCTGGCTCCGGACAGTGACGGCTATCTCTGGATTAATTATGACAAATACCATGAAAGCTTCTGTCAGGATATGAGCGCAGATGAAGCGCTGGTAATGGCTGTAGCGCAGAAAGCGCCGATTGCCACAACATTCGGTGATAATGTGACCGACCCTGCATGGAAACATAAGCCGGTCTGGTACCAGCTTTCAACGCAGGATCACATGATCCATCCGGCCAATCAGAAACATATGGCTGAACGGATGAAGCCGCGCAAAATGATTGAGCTGGATGCAAGCCATGCTTCACTGGCTTCCCGCGCGGCAGAGGTTGCAAATCTGATTGATGAGGCTGCAAAAGCGCTCGCCTAAAGCTGTTTCTATATTGATCTTACCTGATCGCCGCTATGATGCGGCCTATTAAAACGGAGTGTGTCGCAGTGTTCACGCGCGACACATTCCGGCTTTGAACCGGTATATCATCACGATTGTCAGCCTTTTTTACCTGCGAGATTCCGGTGCATAAAGCCTGCACTGCGGAGTGCCGGAGGGTGCTGCGCATTTACGCGACCGGCTATTCATGATAATGGCGAAAATGTGGCATTGTTTTATCCCGCCGGATCAGGCGCTATAAAACAGGTCGTCTCCCGTGGACTGCAGCAGGTTTTGCTATCAGGATTTTGCGAGGAGGCCATTCATCTGCAAGACGTCAGAATGCTTTCTTACCAAAGACTGACAGGGAGCTACCATGCTGGAAAAGCTTTTCAAATTACAGGAACATAAGACTAATGTGCGCACAGAAGTGCTCGCCGGTCTGACAACATTCCTGACAATGTCCTATATCATTTTTGTTAATCCGGACATTCTGTCCTCGACCGGTATGGATCGCAATGCGATCTTTGTCGCGACCTGTCTTGCCGCAGCGCTTGGCTCTATCGTGATGGCATTTGTTGCCAACTGGCCGATCGGTATGGCACCGGGCATGGGTCTGAACGCGTTTTTCGCTTTCACCGTTGTCGGTATTATGGGCTTCACATGGCAGCAGGCTCTGGGCGCTGTCTTTATCTCCGGTGTGATTTTCTTCATCCTCACCATTTCCGGCATCCGTAGCTGGCTGGTTGACGGTATTCCGAAATCCCTGCGCAGTGCGATTGCTGTCGGTATCGGCATGTTCCTAGCGCTGGTCGGTATGAAAAGCTCCGGCATTATTGTCGGCAGCGAAGCAACCTTCATCACCCTTGGCGACCTGACCAAAACCGGTCCGTTGCTGGCGATCTTCGGCTTCTTCGTGATGGCCGTTCTGGATGCGCTGAAAGTGCGCGGCGCAATTCTGATCGGTATTCTGGTTGTGACCGTTCTGTCGATTATGCTCGGCGTCAGCCAGTTTCAGGGCGTGTTCTCAGCACCGCCAAGCCTGATGCCGACATTCATGCAGCTCGATATTATGGGCGCTCTGCATGTGGGATTCCTGCAGGTTATTCTGGTTTTCGTGCTGGTTGAAGTTTTCGACGCTACCGGTACGCTGATCGGCGTGAGCAAGCGTGCAGGCCTCATTCCTGAAGGCAAGCCGAACCGTCTGAACCGCGCTTTGTTTGCAGACAGCACTGCCATCATCGGCGGCTCACTGATCGGTACCAGCTCGACAACCGCTTATGTTGAAAGCGCTTCCGGCGTTCAGGCCGGTGGCCGCACAGGTCTGACAGCACTGGTTATCGCTCTTCTGTTCCTTGCTGCCTTGTTCATTTCACCTCTGGCCGGATCCGTTCCTGCCTATGCAACAGCGCCGGCGCTGATCTATGTCGCCTGTCTGATGATGCGTGAAATGTCTGAAATCGAATGGGACGATGTAACGGAAGCTGCACCAGCTGCTCTGACAGCTCTGGGCATTCCGTTCACCTATTCGATTGCCAATGGTCTGGCCTTCGGCTTCATCAGCTATGTTGTGCTCAAGGCCGGTTCGGGTAAATGGCGGGTTATTCATCCGGCA
>NZ_ANNO01000270.1:0-11261 GCF_000409565.1 Pseudochrobactrum sp. AO18b | reverse complement strand
CAGCGCTGGAAAGCTCTGCGGCTCAACACATTTGATTGTTCTTTCAGATCGCTCTCGATCTTCATGAACCGGCATGATACAGCATGGTTCTCAATGTTAAGCGCCGGCTTCTTTGTCCGGAAATTGCTTGCGAATATACCATAACAAAATGAGCGTATTTTCCTGAGGCAGTCAGGCCGGAAAATGCTTTGAAAACCCGGTCTGTGCCGGAAAAAGCTGTCGGGAGGCGGCTGAACATGACTGCAATTACGCAGACAAATACAGGTAATCGCTGGGGGCGGGAGGTCATTTCGTCCTTTAAACTTGGCTGGCCGCTGATTTTTACGAATCTTTCGCAGGCAGCGCTGACAGCAACGGATGTCATTCTGATCGGGCGTCTCGGCGCCGATACGCTGGCTGCTGCCGTGCTGACGACCAGCTTTTATCATTCGATGATGATCTTCTGCATGGGGCTGGTTTCCGCCACGCTGCCGATGATGGCGATGGCGCTTGGCCGCAACCACCACTCCGTGCGCGATGTGCGCCGCACTGTGCGTCAGGGATTCTGGACAGCGATTATTATCTGCATTCCGTTCTGGGTGCTGCTGTGGAATGCGGAATCCGTGTTCCTGTTTATGGGGCAACGGCCGGATATTGCCGCGCATTCCGTGCAGATGATGCATACGCTGCAATGGGCGATGCTGCCATATCTCGGCTATATCGGTCTGCGTTCATTTCTGGCGGCGATGGAGCGTCCGCTCTGGACATTGCTGATTGCGGCTTTTGCTATCGTGTTCAATGCGATTGCTGCCTATAGCCTGATTTTCGGTAAATTCGGTATGCCGGAAATGGGGCTGCGCGGTGCCGGCATTGCCACCACAGCCTCCAGCTGGATGATGTTCTTCGGTCTGGTCATTGTTGTCTGCACTCATAAGAAGTTCCGCCGCTATCGTTTGTTCGGCCGCTTCTGGCGCCCTGACTGGCCGCGTTTTCTTGAATTGTGGCGCATTGGTTTGCCAATGGCACTGACCTTTGCCTTTGAAACCACGATTTTCTATGCGGCTGTGCTGATGATGGGTAAAATCAGCCCGACATCACTGGCCGCTCATGCGGTAGCGATGCAGATTGCTTCCTTAAGCTTTATGGTGCCGCTCGGCTTCGGGCAGGTGGCGACTGTGCGTGTTGGTCGTGCCTATGGCGCGGGCAACCGTGAGGCTGTGGCCTATGCAGGCTGGAGTGCCTATGCTTTGGGGGTCGGCTTCATGGGCGTGATGGGCCTGCTGATGATCCTGATGCCGAAGGTGTTTATCAGTGCGTTTCTGGATATTCGTGATCCGGCCAATGCGGAAGTGATCCGGCTTTGCATATCATTTCTGGCTTTTGCAGCACTGTTCCAGATTGTTGACGGGGCGCAGGCGGTGGCAGCGGGTATGCTGCGTGGTTTGCGTGATACACGCATTCCGATGTTTCTGGCGCTGCTCGGCTATTGGGGCGTCGGCTTACCGCTTGGCGCGCTGCTGGCCTTTACCTTCAACTTTGAAGGGATCGGCGTATGGATCGGTCTGGCAACGGGACTTGCAATTGTCGCCGTGCTAATGACACAGCGCTGGATGCGCCGCGACAGCCTCAGCAATGTGGTCTATGTCTGATAAAAAATGGCTGCGGAACAGATAAGTTCCGCAACCATTTTCATTTTTGTGACCGGAAATTATTTCCGCATTGAATCCAGTGTTTCGTGATTTTTCTCGACTTCCTGCGCCTTCATATAGCTTTCAATCAGAAGCTGGTAAGGCGGGAAAATCAGGGTATAGACTTTGGCCCATTCCGCCGCATCATCACGGTTCCAGCTGCGTTGAATTTCAGAGGCTACCGCTGCGGTATCCATCGGAATAACACCGGCCTGCGTCACCCGCGCCAGCGTAATTTCCTGAGCCATTTTGGAATAGGTGCCGGAAGCATCAACAACGGCAAAAACTTTATATCCGTCATAGACCGCTGAAATCGACGGAAAGGCCATGCAGACACTGGTGATTGTACCGGCAATAATCAGGGTTTTGCGGCCTGTTGCTTTGACAGCAGCAACGAAATCCGGATTATCCCATGCATTAATTTCACCTTTGCGGGCAACATATTTGGCATGAGGGGCATTCTCATGAATTTCCGGTATCAGCGGGCCGTTCGGTCCCTGCGGCACTGATGCAGTGGTGATAACCGGAATTTTAGCCAGTGTGGCGATTTTGGCCAATGCGGTTGCATGGGCGCGCAATTCTGTCATGGGCATATCGCCGACGGTCTGAAAAAGTCCGCTCTGGTGGTCAATCAGCAGCATGACAGAATCTTCTGGATCAATAACCGGCCGCTGACCGTTAAAATTGGCAATGGTTGATGGAATATTCATTTCTACGTCTCCCTTGGATTAAATGTCAGGCTGAATCATTTCATCATCTGCCGGTCTCACGAAACTGGGGGGCAAGGTGAGACCGGCAGCGCATGGCCGGATAAACCGGTCATGAAAGGGGTATGTGTCCGAATTGGCCATTCTGAAAATCGCGGAGGGCGGAGCTGATTTCTTCCGTGCTGTTCATTACAAATGGCCCATGAATAACGACAGGCTCGTCAATTGGTTCCCCGCTGAGAACCAGAAAAGAGGCATTATTGTGCGCTTCTATCCAGACATCCGTGCCGTGGCGATCCAGCAAAACCAGCTGAGCCTCACCGGCCTGCTTGTCATTATTGATTGTCACTGAGCCGCTGAGCACGACCAGCATTGCCGTATGCCCGTCAGGAATAGTCAGGGTTGCAGTCGTGTTCTGCCGCAGGCTGACATCCCATAAATTGACGGGAGTGAAGGTACGGGCAGGGCCTTTGACCTTGTTATAAGCACCGGCAATAACGCGCAGGCTGCCTGCCTTATCCGGCAGGTCAACAACTGGTATCTCTGCACTCCGTAAGTTCTGATAGCCGGGTTCTGCATTTTTATCTTTCGCAGGCAGATTGACCCAGAGCTGAACCATTTGCAGCGTGCCGCCCTGTTCAGTAAAGGCGCGCGAATGCAGTTCTTCATGCAGGATGCCTTTGGCTGCCGTCATCCATTGCACATCACCGGCACTGATCGTACCGCCCTTACCGGTTGAATCCCGATGCTCGAGCTCGCCCTGATAAACAAGCGTGACTGTCTCAAAGCCGCGATGGGGATGAATGCCTATGCCCCGCCGGTCACCGGAGGCATGACCGGCAGGGCTGAATTCTGCCGGACCTGCATAGTCAAGCAGAAGAAACGGGCTGACATGATCGCCATGGCTGGCATAGGAGAAGACTGAGCGGACCGGAAAGCCGTCGCCTACCCAATGCGGGCGGGGGCTGCTGTAAACACCTAATACCTTTCTCATTATCAGTCTCCTGTATTGCGCTGAATGACAGGAAGATATGAGCAGGACAAAAATAGCGGTAGTCCGTAAAAACGCACTACAATGTCTGAAATATGAGACAATACCGTAGCGATTTAAAATAATACGGTTATATTCAAGGAAACAGACGACATGACAGGGAGTTTCCATGCAGGATCTGAATGATCTGAGATTTTTCGTGGTTGTGGTGGAGCAGGGCGGATTTGCTGCTGCGGCACGCAAGCTGAATATGCCGCGCTCCCGTCTCAGTCGCCGCATCGGTTTGCTGGAAGACAGTCTCGGCGTGCGGTTGATCCAGCGCACGACCCGTCATTTCGCGGTGACGGAAGTCGGGCATGAATATTACCGCCATTGCGTGGCTATGCTGGTTGAGGCAGAGGCTGCACAGGAGGTGATTGACCGGATGCGCTCGGAACCGCAGGGTATCGTGCGGGTCAGCTGTCCGTCCTCGATGATTTACTTCCAGATCGGCGACATGATTGCCCGTTTCATGCAGGAAAATCCGAAAGTTGATGTGCTGCTGGAAAGCACAAACCGCCGCGTTGATGTGCTGCGGGAAGGTTTTGATCTGGCAATCCGCGTGCGTTTTCCGCCGCTTGATGACAGCGATCTGGTTATTCGTAAACTGGCGGAAAGCCCGCAACGCCTTGTCGCCAGCCCGTCGGTGATTGCTGAAATCAACCGGCCATTGGTGCCGGCTGATCTGGCTTCTTTACCAAGCATGGCATGGGATCCGCTGCGGGTGGATCATGAATGGTGTCTGGAAAAAGCGGATGGGGCAACCGCCAGAGTGCATCACAAGCCGCGTCTGATAACGGAAGATATGGTGGCTCTGCGTATGGCCGCAATACATGGCGTTGGGGTCTGTCAGTTGCCGACAATGGTCATCCGCGATGATCTGCGTGAGGGGCGTCTGGTCGATGTGCTGCCGGAATGGGCACCGCGCACCGGCATTCTCCACGCGGCTTTTCCGTCACGGCGCGGCTTGCTGCCTTCTGTTCGGTCACTGCTGGATTTTCTCGGCAATGAATATGCAAAAATCGCCCGTGAAGAAACGGATTACAGCCTGACATAAATAAAAAGGGCACCGGATGGTGCCCTTTTTTATATCGTGGAGATTATGGTTTCCAGCGCAGCAAGCGCATGGCATTGGCTGTCACCAGAACCGTGGCACCGGTATCGGCTAGAATGGCTGGCCACAGGCCGGTAATGCCGAGGATCGTGGTGATGAGGAACACCACTTTCAATCCAATGGCGAGCGTAATATTCTGCTTGATATTCGCCATGGTTGTTTTTGACAGGTTGATCATATTGGCAACGTCAGTCACGCGGCCATGCATGATCGCGGCATCGGCAGTTTCCAGCGCCACATCAGTGCCGCCGCCCATGGCAATACCGAGATCGGCTGTGGCCAGTGCCGGAGCGTCATTGATACCGTCACCGATTTTCGCAACCACCTGCTTATCGGCTTTCAGTTCTCCAACCACGCGGCGCTTGTCTGCCGGCATCATTTCCGCATGGACTTCCATGCCGAGATCGCGGCCGATCGCTTCTGCCGTACGGCGGTTGTCACCGGTGAGCATGATGGTACGGATGCCCTGAGCCTGCAGCGCTTTGATACCCTGACGCGCATCTTCACGCGGCTCATCGCGCATGGCAATGCCTCCGGCAAGCCGATCGCCGATCATCAGCAGCGAGACGGTCTTGCCCTGATCGTTCATATCGGCAATGCGCTTCTGATCCGCATCGGAGATGCTGGTCTTGGCGGCAATTGCTTTAGGAGAAGCCAGCAGCACAGCTTTGCCGTCAACCGTGCCGGACACACCTTTGCCGCCGAGTGCTGCGCCGTCATGTACCTGCGGCAGAGTCAGTTTGCGATCTTCCGCAGCCTTGAGAATGGCAACAGCAAGCGGATGGCTTGAACCCTGTTCAACAGCCGCTGCATAGCGCAGCACTTCTTCTTCCGAACTGCCAAAGGCGATAATGTCGGTAACAACCGGTTTGCCTTCAGTGAGCGTGCCGGTCTTGTCAAAGGCGGCAGCTGTCACATGACCGGCGCTTTCCAGAACTGCACCACCCTTCATCAGCAGACCACGGCGGGCACCGGAAGAAAGACCGGCAGCAATAGCGGCAGGCGTGGAGATAACCAGCGCACAAGGACAGCCGATCAGCAGAATGGCCAGACCTTTATAGATCCATTCATTCCAGTCACCACCGGCAACAAGCGGCGGTATAATCGCGACCAGAGCAGCAAGGATCATTACCGCAGGCGTGTACCAGACCGAGAAACGGTCGATAAAACGCTCGGTTGGTGCTTTGGATTCCTGTGCTTCCTCAACCTGTGCAATGATGCGAGCAATGGTGTTGTTCTGCGCCGTGGCAGTGACTTTAACCCGCAAGACAGCATCGGAATTGATGGTGCCTGCGAAAACCTTGTCGCCGACTTCTTTGTTTTTAGGCGTGCTTTCACCGGTCACAGGGGCTTCATTGACCGCGCTGTTTCCGCTGATAATTTCACCATCGGCGGCAATACGGTCACCCGGACGCACCAGAATGATTGTGCCAAGTGCGAGGCTTGCAGCATCCTGCTCGATAATCTGCCCGTCTTTTTCCACACGCGCAGTTTTCGGTACCAGATCGGCAAGACCGCGGATGGAGTTGCGGGCACGCCGTGCAGCCACACCTTCCAGAAGCTCACCGATCAGGAACAGGAAGACAACCATTGCCGCTTCTTCCACAGCGCCGATAAACAGTGCGCCGACGGCAGCCACTGTCATCAGTGTTTCAATGGAAAACGGCGTGCCGAAACGGGCACCGGCCAGAGCGCGGCGGGCAATCGGTACCAGCCCCACCAGCATTGCAGCGGAGAAAATATAGATTTCATATTGCGGTACAAAATGGCCGAGAAGATAGGCCGCAACCAGTGCCGTACCCGCAGCAATGGTCAGTTTGGCTTTGCCCTGCTGCCACCATGGCTTGCTGTCTTCATCGGTGCCATGATCATGCATATGCAGAGGTGAGGTCTCTTTGGCCTGCACTTGTTTCTGCTCGTGTGCATGACTGTGACTATGGTCTTTATGATCGTGCGAGGCATGATCGTGGCCGCTGTGGTCGTGACCTGCGTGATCATGATCATCATGGCTATGCTTGTGGTCATGACCGGAGCAGCAGGCATGTGCTTCGGTTTCCGGATCTGCAACAGCAGCGCCTTGATTGGCACCTATATAGCTGGATTTATAGCCGAGTTTTTTCAACTGGCCGGTAATGGCATCAGCTTCAACACCATTATGGGTTACAGTCATGGTGCCTTTGGTGACCGAAACATTGACATCGCTGATCCGTTTGCCAAGGCGGCGCACAGCGGTGTCAATTTTCATGGCGCAGGAGGCGCAATCCATGCCTTCGACGCGGAATTTATCCTGACGGACGGGACCGGACATCTCCAATTTCCTTTTCTCTTGCATCTTTTGAGAAAGACCCTAAATGCTCTAGTGGCTATAGGAGCAAGCGGAAAATGGACAAAAAAGGTTATAGGATTGGCAAAGTTGCGGCACGCAGCGGTGTTAAAGTGCCAACTATTCGTTTTTACGAGCAAATCGGGCTGATCCGCGAGCCTGAACGCACCGAGAGTCAGCGGCGGGAATATGGCGCGGAAGATATTAAGCGCCTGACTTTTATCCGTCATGCCCGTGATCTCGGCTTTGAAATCAATGATATTCGTGAATTGCTGGCGATGACTGAGACGCCCAATGCGTCTTGTCACGAGGCAGATTCGATTGCGCGACGTCATCTTGATGAGATTGAAGACCGGATTGAGCGCCTGTCAGCCTTGCGTGATGAATTGCGCCGCATGGTGAGTGAATGTGATCACGGACGGGTTTGTGAATGCAGAGTGATCCAGATACTCGAAGATCACAGCCAATGCGGTCACGATCATGATCATCCGGCACAGACGCTGAAATAGCATTATCTATAAGAGAGGAATGGACGTGACTGTAACTATTTATGGAATTAAAAACTGTGACACGATGCGCAAGGCACAGGACTGGCTCACAGAGCAGAATATCACCTTTGACTTTCATGATTATAAAAAGGTTGGTCTGGATCGTGCCAAGCTGGAAAACTGGTGCCAGACACTGGGCTGGGAAACGGTAATCAACCGTGCAGGGCAGACATTCCGTAAACTCGATGATGCACAGAAGCAGGATTTGACTGAAGCCAAAGCCATTGAGCTGATGCTCGGCAATCTGTCGATGATTAAGCGTCCGGTTCTGGAAAAAGACGGCAAATTGCTGGCCGGTTTCAAACCGGAAATCTACGCGGAATTTTTCGCTTAAATCTTCAAACTGCCGTTCTCTGTTCTGTCAGAGAACGGTTTGTCTTTTATGCAGTTCCGGCTCCGCCAGATAATCCTGATAGCTGACGCAGCGTACATCCTCACGCTTGCACACATCACGGGCAAAACGCTCCAGCGCATTCCAATAAGCGCCGTTATTCATCAGCACAAAGTGAAAGCCCATTTGCAGCGGAATGCGCTGGCCGTCATATTGTTTGTTGAACGCATTCATAAAGGCATCATAGCTGCGCTGCTCAAATTGCGCTGCCTGTTCCGGTTTCTCTTTGCCGCCCGAATGACGCACATAGAGATTATAGTCCATGGCAATCACGGGTTTGCGGGCAGGGCCTTCCGGTATCAGCGGCAGGCCAAAACTTTTGAGACCTGCAAGATTCTTTGGCAATTCAGGCCCTGAGGTCACGCCGCTGGCCTGATAGGCAAAACCGCTTTCACGCAAAGCTGTCTGTACCGGCTTGTCATCGGAGAGATAGGGCGCACGAAAGCCGGTGATCTTGTTATAGACCAGATCTTTCCAGCCTTCCGGTTCGCCGTCAATTTTATTGGCGCTCCATGCATTGCCGACAATAGTGCGGAATGCCTGAATTTCCTGCGCCCATTCTTTTGTAGTCCAGCTCTTGCCGTCAAAATGGCCGCAACCGTGGCTGGCAATTTCATGACCTTCCAGATTGGCTTTCCACACCTGATCGAGACGGGTGGCAATTTCTGCTTTATCCTGTGCAAAGCCGACATTGGAGCGGCCTGCTTTCATACGCGGTGGCTGATATTGCGCGCGGTCTGCGCGCTCCAGATAAAACACGCAGGAGAGAAAATAAGTGAAATGTGCACCGGTTTCCTGTCCCAATGCGCGGCTGCGCTGCCAGAGCTTGTTATCATGCGCGCCGTCAAAGGAGATAATCACCACCTGTTTCGGGCGGGTATCAGCCGGTTTTTCCTGTTGCTGAGGCGCTGCAGGCATATCGGGCATAGCCTGCGCAGCCGTGGCCAGACACAGAGAAACCGCAAAACCGGAAAGAAGAGACTGATACATGAAAACGAAAGCTCATTGCGAAATCGGAAGCGGATTGATTAGGTATGAAATGTGGCAAAGCACAGGCAGAGAGCGCTCTGCGTCCAAATGGATGCACAAAGATGCTCTGATCTCTTGATGTTGTGCCATTGATTTGAGCGCTAAGCAGCGCAAATTAAGGAATTATGCAGGAATTCGCAATCAGGACTACCATCTGTCGGCGATTCCGACTAAAAGCCGGATAGGTGTGTTAAGTCGCGGGCTGTGTATATAGTCCGTGCTCTTGATGCATATTCGATAATCTTGACAAGTTTCACAGGGTATTCATGACAGACGACAGCTTTATCCGCGAAGTCAACGAAGAGCTCCGCTCAGAACAGGTGCGCGCTGTATGGCGGCGTTTTGGTCCGGTTTTGATCGGTGGCGCGGTAGCCGTTGTTATCGGTACAGCCGGTTATGTCGGTTATGAATATTGGCGTGAAAGCAAAGCGGCAGTGTCGGGCGATCAGTTCCTGACGGCGCTTGATCTGGCCGGTGAAAAGAAAACAGATGAAGCCCTGAGCGCGCTGAAGAAGCTGGAAACCGAAGGCGCAGGGTCTTATCCGGTTCTGGCACAGTTGCGCACAGCAACATTGCTTGAGCAGAAAAAAGACATGGCCGGTGCGGTCACTGCTTTTGATGCGGTCGCGGCAGACAGCAAGGCACCGGTTGCCCTGCGTGATGTTGCCAAGCTGCGGGCTGCCTATATTCTGGTGGATACCGGCTCTTATGAAGATGTTGCAAAACGTGCGGAAACACTGAGCGCGGATGGTAATCCGATGCGCGGTTCTGCCCGTGAAGTGCTGGGTCTGGCTGCTTATAAGGCAGGTCGTGCAGACGATGCGCGCAAACTGTTCCAGCAAAATGCGGATGATGCGGCAATCCCTGCCAATCTCCGCCAGCGTGCCAATACAATGCTTGACCTGATGCGCAGCTCTGAGACTGCAGCAAAAGGCTGAAACACTCATTAGAGCGGGACGGTTCAAGTGCCGCTCTATAATACGGAAAAATAAGCTGAATGAGCTTTACACTCGCAATTATCGGACGTCCGAATGTCGGCAAGTCCACACTGTTTAACCGCATTGTCGGGCGCAAACTGGCGCTGGTCGATGATACGCCGGGTGTTACCCGTGACCGTCGTATCCACGACGGCAAGCTCTATGATCTGCATTTCAAAGTCATCGACACTGCTGGTCTCGAAATTGCCGAAGCCGGTACGCTGGAAGGTCGTATGCGCGCGCAGACCGAAGCCGCGATTGACGAGGCTGATGCGGTTCTGTTCGTGATTGATGCCAAAGCCGGTTTGACGCCGACGGATATTGAATTCGCGCAGCTGGTACGCAAATTCAGCAAGCCGATTATTCTGGTTGCCAATAAGTCTGAAGCCCGCGGCGCTGATGCCGGTCTTTATGATGCCTATCGTTTGGGTCTGGGCGAGCCTTGCCCGATCTCCGCTGAACATGGTCAGGGTTTGCCTGATCTGCGCGACGCGATTGTGGAAGCGATCGGCAAAGAAAAAGCTTTTGCGGAAGAAAAGGCCGAAGAAGAATTTACGCAGGAAAAAATCGGCGCTCTGGTTGGTGAAGATGTCAGCGATGAGGATGAGGAAATCATCCCTGAATATGACGCGACCAAGCCGCTGCGCATTGCCATTGTCGGACGCCCGAATGCCGGTAAGTCCACAATGATTAATACAATGCTCGGTCAGGATCGCCTGCTGACAGGCCCTGAAGCCGGTATTACCCGCGACTCGATTTCCGTTGAGTGGGAATGGCGTGGCCGCGAGGTTAAGCTGTTCGACACCGCCGGTCTGCGCCGCAAAGCGCGCGTGCAGGAAAAGCTGGAAAAGCTCTCCGTTGCCGATGGCCTGCGCGCTATCCGTTTTGCGGAAGTGGTAATTATTGTTCTCGATGCAACCATTCCTTTTGAAAAGCAGGATTTGCAGATCATTGATCTGATTATCCGTGAAGGCCGTGCGCCGATCATCGCTTTCAATAAATGGGATCTGATCGAAGACCGTCAGGCATTGCTGGCTGATCTGCGTGAAAAGACCGAGCGTCTGCTGCCACAGGTACGTGGCATCCGCGCTGTGCCGATTTCCGGTGAAACCGGCCACGGCATTGATAAGCTGATGGAAAATGTCGAGATGACGCACCGTATCTGGAATACGCGCATCTCCACAGGCCGTCTGAACCGCTGGCTCGAAGGTGTGATTGCCCATCATCCGCCTCCGGCAGTGGCTGGTCGTCGCCTTAAAGTTAAATATATGACGCAGGTTAAGACACGCCCGCCGGGCTTCATGGTGTCGTGCTCGCGTCCTGATGTGATGCCGCAATCCTATGTGCGTTATCTCATCAATGGTTTGCGTGATACATTCGAAATGCCGGGCGTGCCAATCCGCCTGTCCTTGCGTACATCGGAAAATCCTTTTGCCGGACGGGCAAAGAAGAAACGCTGATGTCATCTTGATGAT
>NZ_ANNO01000269.1:0-3089 GCF_000409565.1 Pseudochrobactrum sp. AO18b | reverse complement strand
GGAAGTGTTCCGGCAGGATTTTTTATTGCCGGCAACAGATTGGCGGGAATGCAATGCAGCTGATTTTTCTGAGCCATCCGCAGGTTGTTGTTGATCCGGCTGTGCCGGTTGAGCACTGGCATTTGTCACAAGCGGGCAGGGTTGCGTTACAACAGTTTCTCGAATGCCAAATCTGGCCGGTGCCGGATATGATCTGGAGCAGTACGGAAACCAAAGCGCAGCAGACTGCTGCTTTATTGGGCGCGTATTTTACCAAGACTGTGCAGAGCCATAGTGCCTTGGGAGAAAATGACCGCTCCACAACGGGTTTCCTCCCTCCGGCAGAGTTTGAACAACTTGCTGACCAGTTCTTTGCTCAACCGCATCATTCCGTGCGCGGTTGGGAAAGAGCCGTGGATGCACAGGCGAGAATTTGCACGGCAGTTCGTGACATTATGGATGCTGCTGCCAAGGCTCAGCATAAGGCCGTTATCATCTGCGGTCATGGGGCAACCGGCACATTGCTTTATTGTGCGCTGGCCGGATTGCCGGTTTCCCGCCTCTATGATCAGTCCTCGCAGGGGCATTATTGGCACTATGATGACGGGGCAAAACAGATGCTGCATCATTGGCGGAATATTAATGATCGCGCCTGACAGGGATTACAGTCTTGCATCGCGTTTCATGGTTCTGTAGTCAGAGAACATGCAGGTCCTGACAGTGCTGCCAGCTTGCAAAAAATTGCAGGAGCGCGGCATGGCACAAATTATTTCTACTGACATTTCATCTCTTGAACTGGCTGCAAATGCGCTGGGCACAGGCAAACTTGTGGCTCTGCCGACCGAGACTGTCTACGGACTGGCCGCCGATGCCACCAATGGCAATGCGGTTGCCGGTATTTTCTCTGCCAAAGGCCGCCCGCATTTCAATCCGCTGATTGCGCATATGGCGACGCTTGCAATGGCCGAGCGCTATGTGGTGTTTGATGATCTGTCCCGTAAACTTGCGGAAAAATTCTGGCCGGGGCCGCTGACACTGGTGCTGCCGGTGCGTGACGGTGCGGAGATTCATCCGCTGGTGACTGCTGGTCTCACAACACTGGCCATTCGTATGCCGCGCGGGCCGGTGCGTGAGATTATTGCCATGCTTGACCGCCCGTTAGCCGCACCAAGTGCCAATAGTTCTGGGCGTATCAGCGCCACCTCGGCAAAGGCTGTGCAGGATGATCTGGGTGCCAAACTCGACCTGATCGTTGATGGCGGTGCCTGTGTAGTGGGGCTGGAATCCACCATTGTTAAAATTGAAAATGGTCAGGCATTTCTGCTGCGTCCGGGTGGTCTGGCAGCAGAAGAGATCGAAGCTTTTCTTGGCCAGCCTTTGCATCGTCTGGATCAGCGTGCGGCCATTCAGGCGCCGGGCATGATGGCGTCTCACTATGCGCCGGATGCAGCGATGCGGTTGAATGTCTCTGAAGTGCGTGAAGGCGAGGCGCTGCTGGCTTTTGGCGCACAGCGAGCAAGTAGTGCTGATAAAGCCGTTGCGGTGCTGAATCTGAGCCCATCCGGTGACTTGCATGAAGCTGCCGTGCATTTGTTTGATTATATGAAAAAGCTGGATGCAGCAGGGGCGAAGACGATTGCCGTTGAACCGGTGCCGCATCATGGTCTGGGCGAAGCAATTAATGATCGCTTAGCGCGCGCGGCTGCGCCGCGCGAATAACTGGTACTGGGCGGAAACAGATGATGACGATTTCAGAAGAGTTGATCGCACGCTTCACTGCAATTGTCGGTGAGAAAAATGCACTCCGCGATCCCGCCGATCAGATTTCTTATTTAAGCGAGCCGCGCGATCTGTTTCATGGCCGCACTGCTTTGGTGCTGCGCCCTGCATCGGTGGATGAAGTCTCTGCCATTATGAAACTGGCATATGAGACTGCAACACCTGTTGTGCCGCAGGGCGGTAATACCGGCCTTGTTGGTGCGCAGCAGCCGGATACCAGCGGACGGGCGATCATTCTCTCGCTGTCGCGCCTTAATAAAATCCGCAATATTGATACGATCGGCAACCTTGTCACGGTTGAAGCCGGTGTGGTTTTGCAAAATTTGCAGGAAGCCGTACAGAATGCCGGACGGTTGTTACCTCTGTCGCTTGGCGCGGAAGGTTCCTGCCAGATCGGCGGCAATCTCTCATCCAATGCGGGCGGCACGGCTGTGCTGGCCTATGGCAATATGCGCGAATTATGCCTTGGTCTTGAAGTCGTCTTGCCGGACGGGCAGGTGCTGAATGATCTGCGCCGCGTGAAAAAAGACAATACCGGCTATGATCTGCGTGATTTGTTTATCGGTGCTGAAGGCACGCTTGGCGTTATCACCGCGGCTGTGCTGAAAATGCACCCGCAGCCGAAAGGCAAAGCGGTCGCCTATGCCGGATTGCAATCGCCGGAAGATGTGGTGCAGCTGTTCCGTTTGGCGACCGATCAGGCGGGGCAGGCGCTGACCGGCTTTGAGCTGATGCCGCGCATTGGCATGGAATTTATTCTGCGCCATATTGCAGAAGCGCGTGACCCGCTGGAAAAAACCTATCCTTGGTATGTGCTGATCGAGATTTCCTCTGCGCGTTCAGAGGCCGATGCGCAGGAAATGATGGAAGCTGTTCTGACGCAAGGTTTTGAGGCCGGACTGGTGCAGGATGCAGCCATTGCGCAAAATGGTGCGCAGGCTGATCTGTTCTGGAAAATGCGTGAGGAAATGTCTCCGGCGCAGAAGCCGGAAGGCGGTTCAATCAAACATGATATTTCTGTGCCTGTCGCCTCTATCCCTGCATTCCTTACGGAAGCGGCGATTGCAGTTGAGGAAATGATCCCGTCCGCGCGTGTGGTTTGTTTCGGCCATATTGGTGACGGCAATCTGCATTATAATGTCTCGCAACCGGTCGGGGCGGATAAGCAGGCATTTCTGGCACAGTGGCATGAACTGAACCATCGCATCCATACCATTGTGATGAGTTATAATGGTTCCATTTCGGCAGAACACGGTATCGGCGCGCTGAAGCGTGAAGAATTGCGGGCTTTCAAACAGCCGCTGGCGCTGGAATTGATGCACCGGATCAAA
>NZ_ANNO01000268.1:0-5575 GCF_000409565.1 Pseudochrobactrum sp. AO18b | reverse complement strand
CACATAACCGGCGGGCTGTTTTTATTTTACAGGCTATAGCCGCCATCCACATCAACAGATGTACCGGTGACAAATGCAGCTTCATCACTCGCCAGCCACAGAGCGGCATTGGCAATATCATCCGGCTTAGAGAAGCGGCCGAGAGGAATGGAAGCTTTGAGCGCTTCGCGGGCTTCCGGCGTATCCTGACCGAGGATCAGTTTCAGCGTTTCGGTTTCACTCTCCACCGGACAAATTGCATTAACGCGGATTTTATCATCGGCCAGTTCCAGCGCCATGGATTTCGTCGCGCTCATCACCCAGCCTTTGGATGCATTATACCAGGTCAGACCTTTACGCGGATGCTGTGCACCGATGGACGCTGTATTGATAATCGCACCGCCGCCCAGCTTACGCATCACCGGCACAACTGCCAGCGTGGACAGATACAGCGCCTTCATATTCACAGCGGTAATCAGATCAAAACTATCTTCCGGCACATCAGTCAGCAGCATGTTTTTATAAGCAAAACCGGCATTATTGACCATAATATCAAGACGACCGAATTGCTGCAGCGTCACCCCGACCAGCCGCTCAACATCATCTTTCCGCGATACATCCACAGCAAGCGGCACAGCACTTTTACCGATTGAGCTTGCAACATCATTGGCGCGTTTCGGATTAATATCGGCAACGGTTACTTTCGCGCCCTCCAGCGCAAAACGACGGGCAATTGCCTCACCAAAGCCAGAACCGGCACCGGTCACAATAGCCACTTTATCTTTCAATCGTGCCATACTCTTCTCCAGAAACTTTCATTACAATGCAAATCAGTCATCCCAATGCATAAAGCATTTCAGGGCTTAAGGGAATCTTGCAGGAGAAAGCGCCGGTTTTCTGTTTGCTCAGGCATAATTATCCGTAAAATTAACATTTTTAAATTGATTTATTAAATCGATTTAAAAAGTCACTATTGTCAACGCTGTTATTTCGCTAGATTATAATGCAAATCACTGCTTCGACCATCGTTCCGTTCCCGGACCAAATCCCACCACTTTCTCTCCATATCCTGAGATATTCTATGAACTCATCAGGAAAACGCGAATAAAGAGACAGGTTCATGACCAGCCAGACAATTCCGGTAGAGCCCTTTGACTGCATCGTTTTCGGCGGTTCAGGCGATCTTGCCGAACGTAAACTGATCCCCGCATTATACCAGCGCCAGCGTGCCGGACAGTTCAGCGAACCGACCCGTATTATCGGTGCATCCCGCAGTGAAATGGGCGATGCCGAATATCGTGAATTTGCCCGCAATGCCATTCATGAACATGTCAAAAAAGACGAGATTGATGAAGAGCAGATCGAACAGTTTCTGCAGCGTATCTCCTATGTCGCAGTTGATGCCAAGTCCGATCAGGGCTGGCCTGCACTGAAAAAGCTCATCAAGACCAAACCGGCGGATATCCGCGCTTTTTATCTTGCTGTCAGCCCGAGCCTGTTCGGTGATATTGCCCAGCGTTTGCAGAGCAATGATCTCATCAGCGATCATACGCGCATCGTCGTTGAAAAGCCGATTGGCCGTGATCTGGCATCCGCGCAAATCCTCAATGACACGATCGGCAGTGTTTTCCGCGAAGACCAGATTTTCCGTATCGACCATTATCTCGGCAAAGAAACCGTGCAAAATCTGATGGCGCTGCGTTTTGCCAATGCGCTTTATGAGCCGCTTTGGAACTCCGCCCATATTGATCATGTGCAGATTACCGTAGCCGAAGCTGTCGGACTTGAAGGGCGTGCAGGCTATTACGACACAGCCGGTGCGCTGCGTGATATGGTGCAGAACCATATTCTGCAATTATTGTGCCTTGTCGCTATGGAGCCACCGGCTTCACTGGAAGCCGATGCAGTGCATGATGAAAAAGTTAAAGTGCTGCGCTCGCTCACACCTATTACCGCCGACAATGCGCAGGAAAATACTGTACGCGGCCAGTATCGCGCCGGTGCTTCTGCAGGCGGACCGGTTAAATCCTATCTCGATGATCTGGAAAGCACTACCAGCAATACGGAAACCTTTGTGGCGCTGAAAGCCGAGATCGGCAACTGGCGTTGGGCAAATGTGCCGTTTTATCTGCGCACCGGCAAAAGACTGGCCGAACGCGTTTCAGAAATCGTGGTGACATTCAAACCTATTCCCCATTCGATTTTTGAAAGCAGTGCGGGGCAGATTATTGCCAATCAGCTGGTCATCCGCCTGCAGCCGGACGAAGGTGTGAAACAGTGGATCATGATTAAAGATCCGGGTCCGGGTGGTATGCGTCTGCGTCATATTCCGCTGGATATGAGCTTTGCGGATTCTTTTGACGAACGCAATCCGGATGCCTATGAGCGGCTGATTATGGACGTCGTGCGCGGCAACCAGACGCTGTTCATGCGCCGCGATGAGGTTGAAGCTGCATGGCGCTGGATCGACCCTATTCTGGAAGCCTGGGAGAGCAATGAACAGAAAGTTCAGGGCTATACATCCGGCACATGGGGGCCTTCCGGTTCTATCGCCCTGATCGAGCGTGACGGCCGCACTTGGCATGATAGTCTCTGACGAGACTCTTCCCATATTTGTCTCTTACGAGACTGGGGGGCACGACAGTCTCGTAAGAGATGCTGCTTATGACTGTCTCTTACGAGGATCTTCTTATGACTGTCTCTTACGAGACGGGGGCATGACAGTCTCTGACGAGACTGGGGATACAATAACCGTAATAAAAATTGAGGCCGGAGCACCGCTAAAAAGGCAGGAAATGAATACCGTCTGGGGCGGTATTCTGTATAAAGATACAAAATGACTGCGCCACACCCCACATAGGGGTGTAAAGGCGCAGAAACATTGATGGAGAGTGACATAACCAATATTGAAAGGCATGATTTTGCAGAGCCATCCGCTTTGGCACTGCAATTAGCCGGAACAATCGCGGATCAACTGAATAAAGCAGTCGCGGCCAAAGGACAGGCCGTACTCGCTGTATCCGGCGGTACAACGCCGGTACAATTGTTTGAGGCGCTCTCCATGCAGGATGTGGCATGGAAACAGGTTACGATTACTCTTGTCGATGAACGTTTTGTAGCGCCGGACAATGACCGTTCGAATGAGAAACTGGCGCGCGAACATCTTTTGCAAAACAAGGCGGCGCAGGCCGTTTTTGTCAGCCTTTATATTCCTGCCCAGACAGCCAGTGTTGCTGCGGTCACTGCTGCAAACCGCATTGATGCATTGCCGAAACCCTTTGACGTCGTGGTTCTCGGCATGGGCAATGACGGCCATACCGCCTCTTTCTTCCGCGGCGGCAGCAGGCTGGATCAGGCCATTGATCCGACAACCCGTGCTGTTGTGCTGCCAATGCAGGCTGAAGGCGCAGGCGAACCGCGTCTGACCCTTACCCTGCCGGTGATTGCAAATGCCGATCTGCTGATCCTGCATATTGAAGGGCAGAAGAAACTGGCTGTTCTGGAAGAAGCATTGGCCAGCGACTTCAGCGAAGCAGATATTAATCTGATGCCCGTACGCGCCGTTTTTGCCCATGCAAAACAAGCCGTACAGCTTTACTGGGCACCATAAATCCAAAGCGATTACTGCATTATCCGCTCATTCTCCGATGATATACGGCCGGAGAATGAGCCGGAGTGCACACCCTTTTCTCCCCGTCCATTCCCGTGCGCTTTATAGACGCATCAGCCTTTTTCCACTCTTTCGCTATACTTATTTTCCGTATATTAAACTGCCATTAAATCGGTTTAAATATTAATGCGCATGACCGGTTTCTGACCGGTACGGGAGACTGAAATGACCGTGAATCACACCCTGCAGGCGATCACCAACCGGATTATCGAGCGCTCCCGCCCGACCCGTGAAGCCTATCTGGGGCGCATCAGTGAAGCTGCATCACGAAAGCCTGTACGTACTGCACTTGGCTGCGCCAATCTGGCTCATGGTTTTGCGGCCTGCGGCCCTTCCGACAAAGCAGGACTGGCAGGCGATCAGCTGCTCAATATCGGCATTATCTCCGCTTATAATGATATGCTCTCCGCGCATCAGCCATTTGAGACTTTTCCGCAGCTTATCAAACAGGCAGCGCGTGAAGCAGGCGGCATTGCGCAGGTGGCCGGTGGCGTGCCTGCCATGTGTGACGGTGTTACGCAAGGTTTTGCGGGCATGGAACTGTCGCTGTTCTCCCGTGATGTTATTGCCATGGCCACTGCCGTTGGCCTGTCCCATGATATGTTTGACGCTGCCGTCTATCTCGGTGTTTGCGACAAGATCGTACCGGGGCTGGTGATCGGCGCCCTCACCTTTGGTCATTTGCCTGCGATTTTCATTCCGGCAGGGCCTATGACATCCGGCCTGCCGAATGATGAGAAAGCCCGTATCCGCCAGCTTTATGCGGAAGGCAAGGTCGGCCGTGCAGAATTGCTGGAATCCGAGTCCAAATCCTATCACGGCCCCGGCACCTGCACATTCTATGGCACAGCCAATTCCAATCAGATGCTGATGGAAATCATGGGACTGCATATTCCGGGTTCATCTTTTATCAATCCGAATACCCCGTTGCGCGATGCGATGACCAAGGAAGCCGCCAAACGCGCTTTGCAGATCACCGCTTGCGGCAATGATTATACGCCGGTCGGCGCGATGCTGGATGAGCGCTCTTTCGTTAATGGTGTTGTCGGCCTCAATGCCACCGGCGGCTCCACCAACCACACCATCCATCTGATAGCCATGGCCGCAGCCGCAGGCATCAAACTGACATGGCAGGATATATCCGATATTTCGGCTGCTGTGCCGCTGCTTGCCCGCGTCTATCCGAACGGACTGGCTGATGTGAACCATTTCCATGCAGCGGGCGGCATGGGCTATCTGATCCGTGAATTGCTGGATGCCGGACTGCTGCACGAAGATGTGCGTACCGTCTGGGGCGAAACCTTACGCGACTATACGATTGAACCGGCGCTCAATCCAGATGGAACGATTGCACGCAACCCTGCCCCTGAAGTGAGTGCTGATGCAAAAGTTCTGGCCAAAGCCAATGCGCCTTTCCAGCCGGATGGCGGCATTAAAGTGCTGAGCGGCAATATTGGCAGCGCGATCATTAAAGTCTCTGCCGTCAAACCGGATCGCCATGTGATTGAAGCGCCTGCGAAAATCTTCCACGATCAGTCGGAAATGCAGGATGCTTTCAAGGCAGGCAAACTCGAAGGTGATTTCATCGCCGTTGTCCGCTATCAAGGCCCGAAGGCCAATGGTATGCCGGAACTGCACAAGCTGATGACTGTGCTTGGCATTTTGCAGGATCGCGGACAGCGCGTGGCACTTGTGACCGATGGCCGTCTCTCCGGTGCATCCGGCAAAGTGCCTTCCGCCATTCATGTCACACCGGAAGCCCTTGATAATGGTATGATTGCGAAAATTCAGGAAGGCGACATTATCCGTCTTGATGCCGTGCAAGGCACCCTGTCTGTCTTGCTGAGCGGGGATGAATTGCAATCGCGCAATATTGAAACACCTGATCTTACCCGTAATCATTTTGGTATGGGACGGGAGCTGTTC